>CAZPZQ010000283.1:0-4832 GCA_964590745.1 uncultured Mycobacterium sp.
ACCACATACGAAAGCCCTTGCAGCGCAGGCGAATCGGCATACAACATGTTGCGCAGCACCTCGGTGGTCATCACCACCACCGGGGCGTTGGCGTTGACCGACAGATCCCCGGTGAGCAGCCCGATCCGGTCGCGGCCATAGCGGGCGATCAGGTCGGTGTGTTTCTGGTTGCTCAGCGCCTTCAGTGGTGTGGTGTAGAAGCATTTACCGCCAGCCGCCAGTGCCAGATGCACCGCGAACTCACCAACCACCGTCTTGCCGGCGCCGGTCGGGGCGCAAACCAGCACACCGCGGCCGGCTTCCAGCGCCGCACACGCCTGTTGCTGAAAGTCGTCGAGGGTGAACGGCAATTCGGCGGCAAACCGTGCCAACTCCGTCGGGCCGCTCACGGCTCCCCCCAGGCCGCCGAGCGTGCGTGAATGCTCAACAACTGCCGGGTGCCGGCGCACATTTACCCACCCTCGCCACAGCGGGAGTGACACCAACGTGGGCTAATCATGCGATGTAGCGATGCGGGATGGCGGCTCGATCACCGAGGCTTGGTCGTCGAGCAGCTCGGTTGCGGCTTCGCGCTTGGCTTTCCGTCGGTCGTGCAGTCGGGCGACCTGGATCGCGAACTCCAGCAGCAGGGTCAGCGCGCAGCCCAGCACAATCATCGAAAACGGGTCCGACCCGGGCGTGAAGACCGCCGCGAAGGCGAACATCGCGAAGATCAGTCCGCGCCGCCACGATTTGAGCCGGGCATAGCTGAGCACCCCGGCCAGGTTGAGCATCACGATCAGCAGCGGGAACTCGAAACTGATCCCGAACACCACCAGCAGGTTGATCAAAAACCCGAAATACCGGTCACCGGACAATGCGGTCACCTGCACATCGCTGCCCACGGTCAACAGAAAGCCCAACGCTTTGGCCAACACCAAATACGCCAGCACAGCGCCGACGACGAAGAGCACCGCCGCCGACACCACGAAGGTGACCGCAAAACGGCGTTCCCGGCGGTACAGCCCGGGTGTGACGAACGCCCACAATTGGTAGAACCAGACCGGGCACGCCAGCACAATCCCGGCGGCCAGGCCAACCTTGAGCCGCAGCATGAACTGGTCGAACGGAGCGGTCGCCAGCAATCGGCACTGGCCGTCGACGGAGATGTCGGCACGCGCCGACGCGGGCAGCGCACAATACGGATGGCGCAGCCACTCGCCTAGGCTGCCCAGACCGAAGAACGAATGCCCGTACCAGATGAACCCGATTGCCGTGGTGAGAGCGATGGCGGCCATGGAGATCAGCAGGCGTGCGCGCAGCTCGCGGATGTGTTCGACGAGCGGCATCGTCCCGTCGGGGTTGGTGCGGCTACGACGAAGGCGGGGGTCGAGTCGTCTGAATAAACCGGGGGTGCGCACTAATACCGTCGGCTGGCGGGGCGTTCCCGTCGTCCCGCCTAAGCCGACCGTCCGTCGGCGGCGGTCGGCGGTTCGACGCGCTCGGACTGCACCGGGCTGGCCGCGGTATCCGGTTTGCCCTCGCTCTGCAGTTCACGGACCTCGGACTTGAAGATTCGCAACGACTTACCCAACGAGCGCGCTGCGTCGGGAAGCTTCTTCGAGCCGAATAGCACCACCACCACGATCAGCAGGATCGCCCAGTGCCACGGACTAAGACTGCCCACTTTAGTTACCTCCACACGTCTCCTTGGATGCTACCGCAGCGCCCTGGCAAAACGCCGACACGCGCCAGCGCCCGGCTCGGTCAGGTTGAGTGTGCATCGTGGGCGACAATCGCGACCAAATTCCGCCCAGGATGCACGATGAACGCCCAGAATGCACACTCATTGCAGCCCGGCGGCCTGATATGCGGCCAGCGCCGCAGCAGCGGCGTCACGCACCCGTTCGACCAGCGGTTGCGGTGCCAGGACCTGTACCGCGGATCCGAAGCCCAGCACCAGGCGGGTCATCCACTCATCGGAGGTGTACGTGATGGCCGCTTCGCGGGAGCCGTCGGGCCGCTCGGCGAGCACCTTCATCGGGTAGTAGTCGAACATCCACGCGGCTGCCGGCGCGACCAGCAAAGTCGCCGACGGCAACGACGGGTCGGCGTCGAACAACGACGTGTCGGTTCCGGCTTGCACGACCGGATGCGGCGGCGCCGCCGGTTCGTCGAGTACCTCCGCGGAGTCGATGCGGTCGAACCGGAACAGCCGCACTCCTTCAGCCGTCCGGCACCAGGCCTCCAGATAACTCTGGTCGGTGATCACTACTACCCGGATTGGATCGACGACCCGGTGGCTGGCGGTGTCTCTCGATGCCGAGTAGTAGTCGATGACCAGTGCACGCTCGCGATTCAGCGCATCACGCACCGCGGTGACGGCCGGGGTTTCGGGTGCCGCCGGGTCGGGCGGCGATTGGCCGGCCGCCCCCGCCGCGGTCTCGATCTTGGCGATCGCGCTGCGTGCCGCCTCCGGGTCCACTAACCCGGGCAATTCCGCCAGTGCCCGCAAAGCCACCAGCACCGCCGTCGCCTCCGGCGAGGTCAGCCGCAGTGGCCGATCCATGCCGGCCGAGAACGTGACCCCGAGGTAGTCCTCGGAGATTTCCAGGTCGATCAGATCTCCACCGGCGTGGCCAGGCAAGCCGCAGTCCAGGTAAAGCGTCTGCAGATCGGCCATCAGCTGTTTTTTGCTGACGCCGAGGTCCGCAGCGGCCTTTTCCGGGCGCACACCCGGGTGTGCCCGCAGGTAGGGCACCATGTTCAGCAGCCGGACCAGCCGTTGGGACAGGCGGCTCATGCCGAAGCTCCGTCAGCCTTGGCCTGCAACCGCTCGATCACGTCCGCACGCAGCGATTCCGGTTCCAACACCACGGCGTGACGTCCGTACCCGGCGATCTCCCGCACCAGTTGGTCGGTCGACGCCAGGTCGATCTCGACCACGTCGCCCTCGCGCCCACCGAGTTCCATCCGCTCAACCACGGTGCCGGCCCGGCGCAGCGCGATGGCGTGGCCGTCGGTCAGCCACACCCGAGCGGTGATGCCCGTCGGCGCCTGCTCGATCGCGTCGGAAACAATCTTCCGCAGGTCGACGTCGTCGGGTTTGCTGACCGCACCGGGCGGATCGATCGCCACCACGTCGGCGCCGATCCGGGACAGCCGGAAGACCCGTATTGCCTGCCGGTCCCGATCTCGACCGACCAGATACCACCGACCGCGGTCGGTGATCACCCCCCACGGTTCGACGGTGCGGGTGGTGTAGGGCTCGGCGATTGACGTCCGATGCGGGAATCGCACCACGTGGCCGGAATCGATGGCGGCCAATAACGCACCGAGGACCGGCTCCGACGCGTGGATGTCGGGCAGCGCTGACGGCGCGGCGAACGCCACGCTCTCGGCGGCCGCCGAGTCAACCTCCACCCCGGCGGCCCGCAGTTTCAGCAGCGCGCGTTGCGTGGCGGTGGTCAGTTCGGGTGATTGCCACAGCTGCATCGCCACGGCCACCGCCGCGGACTCGTCGGCGGTGAGTTCGATGTCGGGCAGCTCATAGGCGTCCCGCTTGATCCGGTATCCCTCGGTCGGGTCGAGACTCGAGATGCGGCCGGTCTCCAGCGGCACACCCAGATCGCGCAACTCACTTTTGTCGCGTTCAAACGTCCGGGAAAACGCCTCGTGGGTGGGGCAGTCGCCATACCCCGCGACCAACCGGCGGATCTTTTCAGCAGGCATGAAGAAACGGGTGGACAACAGGCAGATCACCAGGTTGACCAGCCGCTCTTCTTTGGAGAACGACACGCCAGACAGCCTAAGCGGTCTACATGCTGGCGATCAGCCGGTTCACCCGCTCATCGACCGCGCCGAACGGGTCTTTGCACAGCACCGTGCGCTGGGCCTGGTCGTTGAGCTTGAGGTGCACCCAGTCGACGGTGAAGTCGCGTCCCGCCGCCTGTGCGGCGCTGATGAACTCGCCCCGCAGCTTGGCCCGGGTGGTCTGGGGCGGGGTGTCGACGGCGTCGTCGATTTCCTCGTCGGTGCTGACGCGGGCGGCAAGGCCTTTGCGCTGCAACAAGTCGAACACGCCGCGGCCGCGTTTGATGTCGTGGTAAGCCAAGTCGAGTTGTGCGATCTTCGGGTCGGACAGTTCCATGCCGTAGCGCTCCTGGTAGCGCTGGAAGAGCTTGCGCTTGATCACCCAGTCGACTTCGGTGTCGACCTTGGCGAAGTCCTGGGTTTCGACCGCGTCGAGCTGGCGGCCCCACAGGTCAACGACCTGCTCGGTTTCCGGGGTGGTCGACCGGGTTTGCAGGTACTCCAGAGCCCGGGCGTGGTATTCGCGCTGGATGTCCAGTGCGCCGGCCTGCCGACCACCGGCCAACCGCACCGGCCGCCGGCCGGTCAGGTCATGGCTGACCTCGCGGATGGCGCGGATCGGGTTGTCCAGGGAGAAGTCCCGAAACGGCACCCCGGCTTCGATCATTTCCAACACCAGTGCGACGCTGCCGACTTTGAGCATGGTCGAGGTCTCGGACATGTTGGAGTCGCCGACGATAACGTGCAGTCGGCGGTATTTCTCGGCGTCGGCGTGTGGTTCGTCGCGGGTGTTGATAATGGGCCGAGATCGGGTGGTGGCCGACGACACGCCCTCCCAGATGTGTTCGGCGCGTTGCGACAAGCAGAACGTGGCCGCCTTCGGCGTTTGCAGCACCTTGCCCGCACCGCAGATGAGTTGCCGGGTGACCAGGAACGGCAGCAGCACATCGGAGATCCGGGAGAACTCACCCGCCCGCACGATCAAGTAGTTCTCATGGCAGCCGTAGGAGTTGCCCGCCGAGTCGGTGTTGTTTTTGAAC
>CAZPZQ010000284.1:0-4798 GCA_964590745.1 uncultured Mycobacterium sp.
GGACTACGCGCGCGACCTGTTCGACGCGACGGTGCCCGAGCGGGAGTTGCGCAACCTGCCCTACGACCGGGCGCTCGAGCTGGGCTGCGGCAGCGGATTCTTTCTGCTCAACCTGATCCAGGCAGGCGTCGCGCGGCGCGGTTCGGTCACCGACCTGTCCCCGGGCATGGTCAAGGTCGCCACCCGCAACGGCGAGAACCTCGGCCTCGAGATCGACGGCCGGGTCGCCGACGCCGAGGGCATCCCGTACGACGACGACACCTTCGACCTGGTGGTCGGCCACGCGGTGCTGCACCACATACCCGATGTTGAGTTGTCGCTGCGCGAGGTGCTGCGGGTGCTGCGCCCGGGTGGGCGGTTCGTCTTCGCCGGTGAGCCCACGACCGTCGGCAACACCTACGCCCGAGCCCTGTCCACCTTGACCTGGCGGCTCACCACGAACGTCACCAAGCTGCCCGGGTTCTCCGGGTGGCGACGACCGCAGGCCGAGCTTGACGAATCGTCGCGAGCAGCGGCGCTGGAAGCCGTGGTGGATCTGCATACCTTTGCCCCGGCCGATCTGGAGCGGATGGCCGCCTCGGCTGGTGCCACCCGGGTGGCCACCGTCACCGAGGAGTTCACCGCGGCGATGCTGGGCTGGCCGCTGCGCACCTTCGAGTATGCGGTGCCGCCAGAGCGGCTGGGCTGGACCTGGGCGATGTTCGCATTCCGCGGCTGGACGACGCTGAGCTGGGTGGACGCCAACGTGTGGCGCCGGGTGGTGCCGAAGGGCTGGTTCTACAACGTCATGGTCACCGGGGTCAAACCGTCCTGAGCTCGGGCTTTGCCTTCGGCCGGGCAGACATCAGCTACCTGTCCTCGAAGACCGGTGCTGCCGACCTCGACGAGGTCGCCGGTTTCGCCCTGACCGATGCCAGCAAGGTGGCCGACATAGCCGCGGTACGCCGGCGCTTCGGCGATTGCGCACCCGCCCTGGTGGAAACCACGCTGCTGCGCCGCCGAGCTGCCGCCAAGCTGGCCGGCTTGGCCGGGGTATCGACGTGGTTGTTCACCGACGAAGCGCTGCAGCAGGCCAGCGCGGCGGCGGTGGCCCGGCACCGGGCCCGCCGGATCGCGAGCGCCGCTCCCGATGCCGTCGTGCACGATGTGACCTGCTCGATCGGCACCGAACTGGCCGCGTTGCGTGAGGCGCTGAATCCGGTGCTGGGCAGTGACCTCGATCCGATCCGCCTGGCGATGGCGCAACACAACCTGCACGGTGATGCGGGCATCGGTGTCGGCCTGGTGCGCGCTGATGCACTGCACCGGGTGACTCGCGGCACGGTGGTGTTGGCCGACCCGGCTCGACGCCACAGCGGGCGGCGCACGTTCAACGCCGGTGACTACCAGCCCGCGCTGGACCGGCTGCTGGACACCTACCGAGACCGCGACATCGTGGTGAAGTGCGCTCCCGGCGTTGATTTCGACCAAATTCGGCGGTTGGGATTCGACGGCGAAATCGAAGTGACGTCATGGCAGGGCGCGGTGCGAGAGGCGTGCCTGTGGTCGCGCGGCCTGACCGAGATCGGTGTGCACCGCCGCGCCAGCCTGCTGGACCTCGGCGAGCAGATCACCGACCGGGATCCGTGCGACTGCGGGGTGCGGCCGGCCGGCCGCTGGATCGTCGACCCGGACGGCGCGGTGGTGCGGGCCGGACTGGTTCGGCACTACGGCAGTCGACACGGGCTGTGGCAACTTGACCCGGATATCGCCTATCTCTCCGGTGATGCGCTGCCGTCCGGGGTGCGCGGCTTCGAGGTGCTCGAGCAGTTGCGGTACAGCGAGAAGCGGCTCCGTCGAGCGCTGTCGGCCCTCGACTGTGGAGCGCTGGAGATCTTGGTCCGCGGTGTGCGTGACGTCCAGGTCGATCCGGATGCCCTGCGTCAGCGGCTGCGGCTGCGCGGGCGCCGGCCGCTGTCGGTCGTCATTACCCGGATCGGAACCGGGACGGCGGCACAGGCGACGGCGTTCATCTGCCGTCCGTCCCGGTGAGCGGACCGGTAAACTGGCGCCAAGCTTCACAGCCGACGGCACGACTATTATTTCCGCTTGCTCAGCCTGCGCCGAGACAAGCCGAGACAAAGCGAGACCATCCGACGATGCGCACCCTGATGGCGGCCACCGCGCTGGTCGGCGGGTTGATGGGCTGCTGGGGGATTCCATTGGCGGCCGGCCAGCCGTCGTGCGCGGACCTCGGCGGGGTCATCGAAGCCGGGCAGATATGCCGTGTCCATGCGACCAATCCCGGCTACACCCTGGACCTGCGGTTCCCGGTGGACTATCCGGACCAGCAGACGTTGACCGACTATCTGGTGCAGAACCGGGACGGATTCGTCGCGGTGGCACGGGCCCCCGGATCGCGTGACCGGCCCTACGAAATGGACGCCACCGCCGAGCGGCACCGCTCCGGTCAACCGCCGACCGGCACCCAGAGCGTGGTGCTCAAGATCTTCCAGGATGTCGGCGGACCGCAGCCGTCCACCTGGTACAAGTCGTTCAACTACGACCTGGACCCGCGTCAGCCCATCACCTTTGACACCCTGTTCGCACCGGGCAGCAAACCGTTGGAGGCGATTTATCCCATCGTGCAGCGTGAGCTGGGACGCCAGACCGGGTTGCCCGCGGCCCTGATCTCGCCGGGCGCCGGCCTCGACCCGTCGCACTACCAGAACTTCGCTATCACCGACGACGAGCTCATCTTCTACTTCGCGCCCGGCGAGTTGCTGCCGGTCAGCGCCGGCGCCACCTCGGTTCGGGTGCCGCGCAACGCGATCCCGCCGCTGGCGGTGTAGCGGGAGCAGAGACAAAAGGCCCCTAGCCGCCGGGCGACTTGGGTGCTTTCGCGTCTGCTCGCCGGTTAAGCGGGGGCGAAGCTGTAGACCTGCCCGCTGCTGGTGGCCGTCACCACTCGGCGGTCTTGACCGATGGACACCCCGAGCGGAAAACCGCTCGCCTCCGGCAGCGGGTAGCTGTTGATGCTGTGGCCGTCGGTCGGGTCGAAGATCAGCAGCGAAAGCCCGGTCGGGCCGAGACTGGTACCGGCCGCGACGGTGTAGCCGACGGCTGCACCGGCCAGGCTGGACGTCGACAGCGGGGTGACGTCGTCTCGCCGCCACGCCTGCTCGGCGTGGTCACCGCGGTCGAAGAACGCAACCAGCTCGGTGTCCGGACCACCGCCGGACACGATCAGCCCATCCGGTGATACCGCAGGCGGTGTCTGTGCCAGGAACTTCAGCGGCACAGACCATTTCGGGTGCCCATCCGCCGTGTCGAGGGCCCAAAGCCGCTCGTCGCGGCCGTTGACGTAGACGGTGGCGCCGTCTGCGGACATCACCGGGCTGGCCAGCACTCCGGCAGAGATCGCGTCGCTGGTCCATTCCTGGGTGAGCAAGGGAGTCCCGCTCGGGTGATATTTCAGGCCGACCAGCACCGCGGCCTTCGCTCCGGGTTGCCAGACGCTGACGACCACCATGGCGCTCGGCGCCGCGAACGCCGGTGCTGCGGCGATCGGGCAGTCCGGTCGGGCAGCGGCGCAGTCCGCCAGACCGCGCTTGAAATCGGTCGGGTCGATACCGTCGACCAGGTCCAACGGGCTGCTCACCACGGTGCCGCGGTGGGCGTCAAAGACCAGCACCTGGCCCAGGTGGGTGACCACCAGCAACCGCCCCCCACCGAGAATCCGCGGTGTGGACGGCATCCCGATCACCGGCGCACGCCAGCGGATCCACTGCGTCGGCGGGAAGGACAGCATCGCTCCGGGTTGGCCGACGTAGACGTTGTCGAAGCCGTCGATCAGCGGACCGAAGAAGCCACCACCTTGGTGCAACCGGGTACACCAGCGTTGCCGGCCGCGGTTGTCGTTCTCCCATTCCATCAGTGAACACCCGTCGCGGGTTTGGGCGTTCAGCACCAGCCAGCCACCCGCTCCCAGCGCCGGACCTGCGCCCAGTTCGCCTTTGACCGAGCGAGTCCAGTCCAACTGCAGGGCTTGCGCTCCGGCGGTCGTGGTGTAACTGCTGTTGGCGGCGTCGCCGTACTGGGCGGGCCAGCCTGCGGCGGGAGCGGCTTCCACCCACGAGTCGGTGTTACCGCAGCCCGCCAGGGCGATCGTGGCGGTGGCGACCACGGCGACCACGGCGATCCCGTCGAAGCGCCGAAGGCGGGGATATCGCCAGCACATGGTCGTGATCCCCAATCCTTACCCTTCGCGCAGTGAATCAGTCCAGGTGAGGGTAGCGCGTACCGGAGACCCGGTCGCGTAGGCTTTCCGGTGATGACAAGCATGTGGGGCGCACCGATTCATCGCCGCTGGCGAGGATCGAGGCTGCGCGACCCACGCCAAGCCCGGTTCCTCACCCTGGCCTCGCTGCGGTGGGTGCTGGCCAACCGTGCCTACACGCCATGGCATCTGGTGCGCTATTGGCGGTTCCTGAAGTTCAAGCTGGCCAACCCGCACATCATCACCCGCGGCATGGTGTTTTTGGGCAAGGACGTCGAGATTCATGCCACCCCGGAGCTGGCCCAGATGGAGATCGGCCGCTGGGTGCACATCGGTGACAAGAACACCATCCGCGCCCACGAGGGTTCGCTACGGTTCGGCGACAAAGTGGTGTTGGGCCGCGACAACGTGATTAACACCTACCTCGACATCGAGCTCGGAGATTCGGTGCTGATGGCCGACTGGTGCTACATCTGCGACTTCGACCACCGCATCGACGACATCACCCTGCCGATCAAAGACCAGGGCATCGTAAAAAGC
>CAZPZQ010000285.1:0-4786 GCA_964590745.1 uncultured Mycobacterium sp.
TGCCGGTGGCCTGCGAGTTGCCCGACACGTCCGGCCAGCGCGGCCCGGTGGTCAAGGCGTACACCGGCACCGAGGGGTCGGCCAGCAGCGCGGCCACCGGCCGGTGCAGGGTGGGCCGGCCGGCCATGATCACCTGCTGCGGACGCAGCAGCGGCAGCGCCAACGGATGCAGCGGGTTGGCTGCCGGCGGGGCGGTCGGTTCGGCGACGGTCGGCAGCACCGCCAGGTTGGTGTGCACGCCGGCACCGTGCCCGGCGATGACGACGGTGTCGCGGGTCAGGTCGATGTCCAACGGCTGGTCGAAACTGACCGACGGGGTGTAGGTCCACGGCTTACCGCCGGCCCGCCCGTTCAGGCTCTGAACTCCGTCGTTGTGCCGGTCCGGCCCCAGCGGCTCGCTCAGCGGAATGTCTAACTGCACCGGTCCGGCGTTGGCGGTGCGAGAACCGGTGGCGGCGGCCAACACTCGGCAGGTCGCCGAGCGCCAGGTGGCGTTGAATTCGGGCAGCCGTTCGGGTGCGTCTTCGGCCAAGCCCAAGCTGATGCTGGCGCGCACCTGGCTGCCGAAATAGCCCAACTGCTCCACGGTCTGGTTGGCGCCGGTGCCCAGCAACTCGAAGGGCCGGTACGCGCTCAGCACGATCAGCGGCACCCGCGCGTAGTTGGCTTCCAGCACCGCCGGGCCCAGGTTGGCCACCGCCGTACCGGATGTCATCGCGACGCAGACCGGGGCGCCGCCGGCGCCGATCGCCAGCCCGATGGCCAGATAGCCGGCGGTGCGCTCGTCGATCCGCACATGCAGCCGGAGCCGGCCGGCCCGGTCGGCGGCGTCGAGCGCGAAGGCCAGCGGCGCATTGCGCGACCCCGGGCACAGCACCACGTCGCGAACGCCGCCGCGGATCAACTCGTCGACGACGATCCGGGCCTGCATCATCGAGGCGTTCACGGCTACACCCACGTTTCGGCGAAGAACTGCAACGCCGCGTCGTTGACTGCCTCGGGCCGCTCCATGAAGCCCAGATGCCCGGCGTCCGGTATCTCCAGGTAGCGACCGTCGGGCAACGCATCGGCGACCTCGCGGCCCATGAACGGCGGGGTGGCCACATCGTCGGCGAAACCGATCACCAGCACCGGATGCGTGATGCCGCGGTATGCCGACAACCGGTTGCCGCGCGGCGCCACCTCGAATTGCCGGCGCAACCCCGGAGTGATGGTGATCGGCGACGCGGAGAGCATCGCGATCCACTTCGCGACGGCGGCATCATTATCGAGCGTCTTGGGTGAGAAATTGTCCAGCAGGCGGGTTTTCACGCTGTACTTGGGCGGCAACGCGACACCGGAGGTGGCCAACTCGATTTCGGCGGTGTGCCAGAAGTCGCGCATCCGGTCGTGCCGACCGCGGGTGGCCATCAGCACCGCCGCGTGCACCAGGTCGGGTCGGGACAGCATCAGCTCCTGGGCGATGAACGAGCCCATCGACGCCGCGATGATGCGCACCGGCCCGGCGTCCAGCGATTCGATCAGCTTTGCGGTGTCGGCCACCATGGTCTCGGCGGTGAAATCGTCGCAGTCCCCGGTCGCGCCGACGCCCCGGTTGTCGAAGGTGACGACCCGGTAGCCCGCGGCCAGGAATGCCGGCGCCTGGAACAGGTGCCAGCTGCTGCCGGCGCCACTCCAGCCGGCGATGAACAGCACAGGTTCACCGCTGCCGCGGTCTTCGTAGGCCAGGTCGGTCATTTAAGTCAAGGTACGCGGGTGCGGGCCGGTCGGATGATTCACCGTCGCGGCTAGGTTTGGGCGAAGAACTCCAGTGCCGCCTTGTTCACCTCGTCCGGGCGCTCGATGAAGCCGAGGTGGCCGGTGTCCGGGGTCTCCAGGTAGCGACCGTTGGGTAATGCGTCGGCGACCTCGCGACCCAGGTGCGGTGGGGTCACCACGTCGTCGGCGAACCCGATCACCAACACCGGATGCTGGATGTTGCGGTAGGCGGCCAGCCGATTGTCCTGCGGCGCGATGTCGAGCTGGCAACGCAGCCCCGGCGTCTGCTTGACCGGCCACATGGTGAACATGGAGATCCAATCCTTGATGGCCGCGTCGTCATTGAGTGTTCGCGGTGAAAAACTTTCCAGCAGACGTACTTTGGCTTCGTACTCGATGGGCAGCGTGACACCGGATTCAGCCAGTCGAACCTCGGCCTGATAAAAGAATTCCCGGCTCCGGTCGTGGCGGCCGCGGGTGGCCATCAGCACCGCGGACCGAACCAGTTCCGGTCGGGCCAGCATCAGTTCCTGAGCGATGAACGCACCCATCGATGCCGCGACGATCCGGGTCGGCGCAATGTCCAGTGATTCGATCAGTTCCGCGGTGTCGGCCACCATGGTTTCGGTGGTGAACCCGGACGCGTTCTCGGTGGCGCCGATGCCCCGGTTGTCGAAGGTGATGACGCGGTACCGGGCCATCTGGAACTCGCGCACCTGGTACAGATGCCAACCGCGCCCGGCACCGCCCCGTCCGGCGATGAACACGACCGGCTCGCCCTGCTGGTTGCGGTCGTCGTAGGCGAGGTTGGTCACGGGTGTGAAGGTACGCGACGTGCTGCGCCGGACCACAACCGCCGTCCCGCGCGCTCGGGGATGTGAGCTATTTGACGCTCGCACCGCTGATCTCGTCTTATGGTGTCAACGTCGCTACTTACGCAGCTAGGGGCCACTGATGCGGAAACCAGCCGCTGTGATGGGCGCGGGTCTGATCCTGGCGTGCTCGGTGCTGGCCGGCTGTTCGGCGGTGATCCCCGGATCGTCGGTGCCGGCCGACACCGACGGTCCCAGGCCGGTCCCGGCGCTGGCGCTGCACGCCGTGCTGCTCAGCGCTGCGACGGTCAACGACATCATGGGTGCATCGGATATGACGGTCAAAGACTCCAGATCGCGGTTATTCGACGGTGGTTCGCAGTTCACTGACGGCGAGTGCATGGTGGCCTGGACACCGGCCGAGCAAACGGTGTACGCGCACACCAGCTGGACCGGGGTGGCGGCCCAAACCCTGCTGGAGACACCGGGCCGCTCGGACTACTTCGTCATCCAGGCGGCGATCAGCTTCCCGTCCCGGCGATACGCCGACGATTTCTTCGACCGGACCGCGCAACGCTGGATCCCGTGCGGCGACCGGACATTCGTCACCAAGCGATCCGGACGAGAAAGCGACGCCTCGTGGACGTTCGATGCGGTGTCCAACGCGGATTCCACACTGTGGATGACGCAGCGCCAAGGCGACAGCGCGGGCTGGTCGTGCCAGCGGGCGCTGCGGGTCAGCAACAACATCGCGATCGACGTGCTGGCGTGCAAACAGTACGCGAGCGACGAAGCGATCACCATCGCGCACGGCATCGACGAACGGCTGCCCAGCGTGTGACTGTCACGGCGGCCCGGACAGCAGCGGGTAGCAGGCCCTGACCCGGTCGATCCACCACTGCCGGCGCTTCGGTGGCGCGGCCAGCGCTTGCAGCCGGGCCGGGTCGGGGTGCACCGGCAGCACCGGCAGGTAGCCGTCCACGGGTGCGGCGGCGTCGGCGACATTGTCGGCGAACAGTCCGCCGGTGCCCAACCCGCAGGCATGCTTGAGTTTCGGCAGCGCCGCAGCGGCATGCAAACCGGCGGCGATGCCCACCGCGGAGTCCAACGCGCTCGACACCACCACCGGGATGTCGATCTGGGCCGCGATTGCCAGCATCGCCGAAATCCCGCCGAGCGGAGCAACTTTGAGCACCGCAATGTCGGCCGCGTCGGCGCGGACGACAGCCAGCGGATCGTCGGCCTTGCGGATGCTTTCGTCGGCGGCGACCGGCACGTCGATGCGACGCCGCAGTGCGGCCAGCTCGGCCACCGTGGCGCAGGGCTGCTCGAGGTATTCCAGGGCGCCGGTGCGGGTCAGCGCGTGCGCCGCCCGCACCGCCTGCTCGACGGTCCAACCGCCGTTGGCGTCGACCCGCACCGTGGGAATCAGCGCCCGCACCGCGTCGACCCGGGCCACGTCGTCGGCAAGCGTTTGACCCGGCTCGGCGACTTTCACTTTGGCGGTGCGGGCGCCCGGGAAGCGGGCCAGCACCTGCGGCACTTGATCGGCGTGGATGGCCGGCACGGTGGCATTGATCGGGATGCGGTCGCGATGCAGCACCGGCGGCGGTTGATAGGCCGATTCCAGTCCGGCGGCCAGCCAGTGCGCGGCCTCTGCCGGCTGGTATTCGGCGAATGCGCCGAACTCGCCCCAGCCGGCCGGGCCGTCGATCAGCGCCAGTTCGCGAACCGTGATGCCGCGGAACCGTACCCGCATCGGCAGCGCCACCACGTGCAGCCGGTCCAGAATCTCGTCCAGCGCCGGTGGCATGGGTTCATACTGCCAGTACGGTCGCCGTTGCCTGCGGTCGCTGTTGACTGTGCGCTGAGGGCGTTGACTGTGCACTGAGGGCGGAATTTTCGGCCCACGCGCGCCGTGGACGCACAGTCAACCGGCGCGGAGCGGGAGAACCAGATAGGAGTAAACGCCTTGACCGACAACCCGTTCGATAAGAACGCCTGGCGGCCGGCGGACGGCTTCGCCGAGCTGACCGACATCACCTACCACCAGCACGTCACCGACCCCACGGCCCGGGTGGCCTTCAACCGCCCCGAGGTGCGCAACGCGTTCCGTCCGCACACCGTCGACGAGCTGTACCGGGCGCTGGATCATGCCCGGATGTCGCCGGATGTCGGGGTGGTGCTGCTGACCGGCAACGGGCCGTCGCCCAAAG
>CAZPZQ010000286.1:0-4764 GCA_964590745.1 uncultured Mycobacterium sp.
GGATCGCCGCACCGGAGCCGTCCGATGTAGGCGAACACTGCAGCTTGGTCAGCGGGTCGTAGATCATCCTCGACGCCAGGATGTCGTCCAGGGTGTATTCGTCCTCGAACTGCGCGTAGGGGTTGTTCACCGAATGCTTGTGGTTCTTGTAGCCGATCTTGGCGAAATGCTCGGCGGTGGACCCGTACTGCTTCATGTGCTCACGGCCAGCGGCGCCGAACATCCACGGCGCCACCGGGAACAGCACCTCGGAGATCTCGGCCAGCGCCAGCACGTGCTTGTCCATCGGCTGGGCGCGGTCGTCATAGGACGCCTCCAGCGACCCGGGTTTCATCTTCTCGAACCCGAGCGCGATGGTGCAGTCCGCAAGTCCGCCTCGGATCGCTTGCGCAGCAAGGTAAAGTGCGGTCGAACCGGTCGAGCAGTTGTTGTTGACGTTGACTATCGGGATACCGGTCAGCCCGAGTTCGTAGATGGCGCGCTGACCCGAGGTGGATTCGCCGTAGACGTAGCCGACGTAACCCTGCGCTATTTCGCGGTAGTCGATCCCGGCGTCGGCCAGCGCCTTAGTCCCGGCCTCCCGGGCCATGTCGGGGTAATCCCACGCTGACCCGTCATCGTTGAATCGACGGCCGGGTTTCTCGAACTTCGTCATGCCGACGCCGATCACATAGACCTTGTTTGCCATCGAACTCCTCCGAGACCGCCCGAAACTCGGCTAAAAACATACAGACCTGATTGCAACTTGGCAAGGGCTGTGTCGGCGGTTCCGGCCCGCCGCTAATCGGTGAGTTCCGCCGGTAGCAGTCCGCTGGCGATCTGGCGCAAATGCACGCAGGCCCGCTCCCAGCGGCGCCGTGTGCGTTCCGGATCATCGTCGACGAAGTTGGCGACCAGGATTCCGCGCAATGCATCCATCGCGGTGTAGACGAAATTGCGGATTTCCTTTTGCGCTGGATGTTCCGGCAGGAGCTGGGCGATCGCCGCGACCAACGTGCTGTTGACGACGGGTTCGACGCGCTCGATGTGCCGCGCCAATACCCGGTCGGTGCGGGCGGCCACCCAAAGCTCCATTGTCGCGACGAACATTGGGCCCTGATGCGCTTCCCAAAGGAAACTCAGCATCGTCCCTACCGGGTCCGGGCTCGCTTGTACCCGGCCGAGCTCATGGATCGCAGCCCGGGTGCGCTGCTGGGCCAGATGTTCGATCGCCGCGACGACCAGATCCTCCTTCGACCGGAAGTGGTGGATCTGCGCCCCCCGGGTGACCCCGGCCAGTTCGGCGATGCGCGGCGTCGTGGTGCCGGCATACCCGTGGGAGACCAGGCACTCCACGGTGGCGTCGAGTAGCCGGTTACGCATGGCGGCGCTGCGCTGCGCCTGGGTGCGCCGAACCCGTTGCGCGTCGACACCGGTAGCCATCTGGTTTTCCTTCTCGTCGATCGCGGTTACACCGGCCGGGTCAACCTTACCCGCTCGGCCGGCCATCATATGGATACCGATGTGAACGTATCTGCACCGTCGCTGGTGGACGAACCACCCGGTTCTGATGGATGGTAGGGGGATGTTGGAAATGTGGGTGGGCAGTCTGCACCGCCATCCGATAAAGTCCATGCTCGGCGAGGCGGTGGACAGCCTCTTCGTCGATAGCGGCGGCGCCGCCGGAGACCGGCGGCTGGCGCTGGTCGACGTGCTGAGCGGGCGGGTGGCCAGCGCCAAGCAGCCCCGACTGTGGCGGCTGCTTTTGCAGTGCACCGCCACCCTGGTGTCCGGGCGGGTGGATATCCGGCTACCCGATGGAACCCGCATCGATGCCGATCGGCCGGACATCGATGAAAGGCTCTCCGAGTTGATCGGCCGAGCGGTCCGATTGGTCGATAAGCGGCCACTTGGCGCCGCCCTGGAACGCCCTGACCCGGAGAAGTTGCTCGAGCTGGGCATCGATGCTGATGTCAGCGCGCCCGTCCTGGAGTTGGCCACCGCCACGCCGGGCGATTCGTTCGTCGACGTCGCACCGGTGCATGCGATAACGACCGCCACCCTCCAGCGCGTCAACGTGGCGGCACTGCGCTACCGGCCCAACCTGGTGATCGCGACGCCGCCCGGATATCCGCCCTACACCGAAAGCGAATGGATCGGCCAGGAAATGACTGCCGGCGAGGCGCGGTTACGGGTTTTTATGTCTACCTGGCGCTGTGTCGTGCCCACCCTGCAGCACGGACCACTGCCACGGGCCCCGCAATCGCTTCGCACTCTGATCGCCGAAAACCGGCTGGCAGCACCGGGGCTCGATAAACGACTGCCCTGCGCTGGCGTGTACCTGGAAGTGATCGGCGAGGGGACCATCCGCGTCGGCGATCCGGTCGCTCTGGACCGCGCCGGGTCGGCCGGCGACACTACAGCGTTGCAGGCCGGATGACGACCACCGACTCGGTGCGCGGGCCAGCATCTCGCAGCAGGGCGATCACCTGCCCGTCCGGGTCGGTAGCCGCGTAGACACCGTCGATGCCGGCGGCGACCAACCGGCGACCATGACCGGCGGCGACGGCTTCGTCGGCGGACAGGGCGCGGCGCGGAAACACTTTGCGGCAGGCCGCGTCGAGGGTGTAGCTCAGCTGCGGCGCCGCGGCGAGGTCATCCAGGGCGCGGGCTTGGTCCACGCCGAACTGGCCGGATCGCGTCCGGCGCAACGCGGTCAGATGCCCGCCCACACCCAGCGATACACCGAGGTCCCGGGCCAGCGCCCGGATGTAGGTGCCGGCCGAGCAATCCACCTCGACGTCGAGGTCGATGAGCTGTCCGTGCCGGTGAAACTTCACCACGTCGAGCCGGTCAATGCGCACCGATCGTGCGGCCAACTCCACCGGCTCGCCTTCTCGGGCCAACCGGTAGGCGCGTTTACCACCGACCTTGATCGCACTCACCGCGGAGGGCACCTGGTCGATGTCACCGCGGAACCGCGCGGCCGCGGCCGTCACCTGCGCTTCGGTCAGGTGCTCAGCGGAGATCGTTTGCAGCAGTTCGCCGCCGGAGTCCTCGGTGGAGGTGGTCTGGCCGAGACGGATCGTCGCGGTGTAGGACTTGGCGTCCGTCATCAGCAAGCCCAAGATCTTGGTGGCCCGGTCGATTCCGATCACCAACACACCGGTGGCCATCGGGTCCAGTGTCCCGGCATGGCCCACCTTTCGAGTGGCGAAGATTCGCCGGCAGCGCGCCACCACGTCGTGGCTGGTCATTCCCGCCGGCTTGTCGACGATGACAATGCCCGGTCCGGTCACAGCACGATTCCGGCCAGCACCAGTCCGTTTCGTACCGACCAGCGTCCATGCAGCGTGGTCACCGGCGGTCCGGACAGCGCTGTGGGATCGATCAGAATCCGCGAGACGAACCCACCGGAGGCGCCGGCGTCGTCGACGTCGAAGACGATGTGGGCGTCTTCGAAACCCAGCCAGCGCTCGGTCAGCGGAAACCACGCTTTGTACGTTGCCTCTTTGGCGCAGAACAAAATCCGGTCCCAGTGCAGGGTATCGGGCAGCACGGACAGCTCGGCGCGTTCAAGCGGCAGGCTCACCGCGTCGAGCACGCCGTCCGGCAACACGTCGTGCGGTTCGGCATCGATTCCCACCGAGCGCACTTGCCGTCGGTGCGCCACCGCTGCACCACGGAAGCCGGCCGTGTGCGTCAAGCTGCCGACGATTCCGTCGGGCCAGCGCGGTTCTCCCCTCTCCCCCTTGAGTATTGGAGCCGGTGGTTGACCGAGTTGCTGCAACGCCAACCTGGCGCAGTGCCGGACGGTGATGAACTCGCTGCGCCGCTTGGGCACCGATTTGGCGATCAGCGGCTCCTCGTCAAAAAGCGGATGCAGGTCCGGCGGATCATCGTAGAGTTCCGCTGAAACCACCGAGACTTCCGACAGCACGGTGTCCAGTAGAACGCTCATCGTGCCTGTCGCTGGCGCAGTCGCGCCCGGAATTGCTCGCTGGCCGCCCGCATCTCCGGGGTGATGACGAAATGACCGCCGAACTCGTTGAGGTAGCCGGGAGCGTACTGCGGCTCGGGCAGCACCTGGCGCAGCCACCGGTACGGCTTCCGCCGGTGCCATTCGCGGGGGTAGCCGACCGACACCTCCTCGAAGCGCACGCCGTCGTACCAGGTGGTGCGCGGTATGTGCAGGTGGCCGTACACCGAGCAGGTCGCGTTGTAGCGGGCGTGCCAGTCGGCGGTTTCGACGGTGCCGCACCACAGCGAGAACTCCGGGTAGAACAGCACCTCGCATGGTTCACGCACCAGCGGGAAGTGATTGACCAGCACGGTCGGTGTCATCCAGTCGAGTTCGTCCAACCGGCGGCGGGTGTAGTTGAGCCGATCGCCGCACCATGCCTCCCGGGTGCCGTACGGTTCGCAGGACAGCAGGAACTCATCGGTGGCTACCACGTTGTGTTTCCGCGCGATGGCCAGACCTTCGGCCTTGTTACTCGCTCCGGCCGGTAGGAAGGTGTAGTCGTACAGCAAAAACATCGGCACGATGGTGGCCGGTCCGCCCTCTTCGGTCCAGACCGGATACGGGTGTTCCGGAGTGACGACCCCCATCTCGTCGCACATGGCGACCAGGTAGTCATACCGGGAGCGGCCGAAGACCTGCACCGGGTCCTTGCCCGTGGTCCACAGCTCGTGGTTGCCGGGCACCCAGATCACCTTGGCGAAACGACGCCGCAGCAGATCCAGCGACCAGCGGATGTCGTCGGTGCGTTCGGCGACGTCACC
>CAZPZQ010000287.1:0-4751 GCA_964590745.1 uncultured Mycobacterium sp.
CAAGTACAACCCGCCGCACGGCGGCCCGGCCGACAGCACCACCACCGCGGCGATCGCGGACCGCGCCAACGACATCCTGCGCAACGGCAATGCCGCGGTGAAACGCGTCCCGCTGGCCCGGGCGTTGCGAGCCACCGAACGATATGACTACCTGGGTAGCTACGTCGACGACCTGCCGAATGTCATCGACGTCGACGCCATCCGGTCGGCCGACGTGCGGATCGGCGCCGACCCGCTCGGCGGTGCCAGCGTGGATTACTGGGCGACGATCGCCGAGCGCCACCGTCTTGAATTGACCGTCGTTAATCCCTACGTCGACGCCACGTGGCGATTCATGACCCTAGACACCGACGGCAAAATCCGGATGGACTGCAGTTCGCCGGACGCGATGGCCGGATTGATCACCAAGCTCGCCGCCGACCCCGACACCTACCAGCTGGCCACCGGCAACGATGCCGACGCCGACCGGCACGGCATCGTCACCCCCGACGCCGGGCTGATGAACCCGAACCACTACCTGGCGGTGGCCATCGACTACTTGTTCACCCACCGTCCGTCCTGGTCGGGCGACGCCGCCGTCGGCAAGACGGTCGTCAGCTCCTCGATCATCGACCGGGTGGCCGACGGCATCAACCGTCGATTGGTCGAGATGCCGGTCGGCTTCAAATGGTTTGTCGACGGATTGCTGGGCGGCAGCCTCGGGTTCGGCGGTGAGGAGTCGGCGGGGGCGTCGTTTCTGCGCCGAGATGGATCGGTCTGGACCACCGACAAAGACGGCATCCTGCTGGCGCTGCTAGCCGCGGAGATCCTGGCCGTCACCGGGGTCAACCCGTCGCAGCGGTACCAGCAGTTGGCCGAAAAATACGGCGCGCCAACCTATGCCCGCACCGCTGCGCCGGCCAATCGCGAACAGAAGGCACGGCTCGCCAAATTGTCCGGCGACGAAGTCACCGCCACCGAACTGGCCGGCGAGCCGATCACCGCGAAGCTGACCACCGCGCCCGGAAACGGTGCACCGCTGGGCGGGCTGAAGGTGACCACGGCCAACGCATGGTTTGCCGCACGGCCGTCCGGCACCGAGGATATCTACAAGATCTATGCCGAGTCGTTCCGCGGTCCCGAGCATTTGTCGCAGGTCCAAGACACCGCTCAGGAACTGGTGGCTAAAGTTGTTAGGTGATCTTCAGTACCCAGACGCGACTGCCCCGCGAAATCTGGGTGCTGATCTCTGCGAACACGATGATCGCGCTCGGCTACGGCGTGGTGTCGCCGGTGTTGCCGTCCTACGCGCGGCATTTCGGGGTCAGCATCTCCGCGGCGACGGTCGTCATCACCGTGTTTTCGCTGATGCGGCTATGCTTCGCTCCGGTCAGCGGCCTGCTGGTGCAGCGCCTGGGGGAGCGGCGGGTCTACGTGACCGGGTTGTTGATCGTCTCGTCGTCCACCGCGGCCTGCGCGTTCGTCCAGTCTTACTGGCAGCTGCTGCTGTGCCGTGCACTCGGTGGCGTCGGGTCGACGATGTTCTTCATCTCATCGCTGGGTCTGATGATCCGGATCAGTCCGATCGATGCCCGCGGGCGGATCGCCGGCATGTTCGCCACCGCATTCCTGCTCGGCACGGTGGGCGGGCCGGTGCTGGGCAGCCTCACCGCCGGTTTCGGACTTAGCGCACCGTTTCTCATCTACGGCACGGCGCTGCTGGTGGCGGCGACGGTGGTGTTCGTCAGTCTGCGGGACTCGGAGCTGGCCGCCCCGGCGGCATCGGCGGAGTCCACGTTGAGCTTTCGGGTGGCGCTGCGGCATCGGGCGTATCGGTCGGCGTTGCTGTCGAATTTCGCGACCGGCTGGTCGGTCTTCGGCCTGCGGGTCGCCTTGGTGCCGTTGTTCGTCACCGAGGTGCTGGGCCGCGGTCCGGGCATCGCGGGCGTGGCGCTGGCGACGATCGCGATCGGCAACGCTTGCGCGGTCATCCCCAGTGGCTACCTGTCGGACCGGATCGGCCGGCGTGGTCCGCTGATTGCTGGGCTGGTGGTTTCCGCGGTCGCGACCACGCTGCTGGGTGTGACGTCGTCGGTGCCGGCGTTTCTGGCTACGGCATACCTGACCGGTTTGGTCTCCGGTTTGTACAGCGCGCCCCAGCAAGCTGTCATCGCCGACATCGTCGGCAACCAGGCCAGAGCAGGCACCGCGGTGGCGACGTTTCAGATGATGGCCGATCTCGGAGCGATCTCCGGATCAGTGGCGGTCGGTGGGATCGCTCAGCACCTGTCCTTTAGTTGGAGTTTCGCCGTCAGTGGCGGCGTCCTGCTGATGGCGGCGGCCGGTTGGCTGCTCGCACCGGAAACCCGGTCGCCCGCCGACGGGGCGGTAACCGTGGACGGCTCTTGGTTACATTCGGCGGACAGCGACGTTGGCCCGTCCGGCGAACGGGTGGGCCAACCCAGACGACCAGCAGCGTTGCTCGGTGCCACTGCGGCCGCCGCTCGGCGGCGCAATGCTGCCCGAGACGGCCGCTGATCGTCCCGAGCCGGCTGCGGATTGGCGGCCAACGCTCACGTCGACGCCGACCGGCAAAACAGGCACGATGGAATGATGGCTGAGGTAAACCGGATCGATGGCGTGCCCCGGTCGGCGGTCGTGGTGGGCGCCGGCATCGTGGGGCTGTCCACGGCATGGTTCCTTCAGGAGCGGGGCGTCGAGGTCACTGTGGTCGACCGCAGCGGCGTGGCGGCCGGCTCCTCCTGGGGCAACGCCGGGTGGATCTCTCCGGCGCTGGCGATCCCGCTCAACGAGCCGGCCACGGTGCGGTACGGGCTGCGGTCACTGTTGAGTTCGACTGCGCCGCTGCAAATCCCACTGACCCCCGACCCGGCGCTGTGGGCATTCCTGATGCGCTTCGCCGCGCATTCCCGCCGGTCATCGTGGCGTCATGCGGTCCGGGCCAACCTGGCACTGAATTCCGAGTGCGTCGAGGCATACGACGTACTGGTAGCCAACGGGGTGAACGCCTCGCTGATCGACGCGCCGATCACCGCGGTGTTTCGCACGTCAGCCGACGCGAAGCGGCTATTGGACGAGTTGCGCCGCTTCTGCGAGGCCGGCCAACCGGTATCGACCACCGAATTATCCGGCCGGGCGTTGCGTGAACAGGTGCCGCTGGCCTCGGATGCGGTGACGGCCGCGGTCCAGATCAATGGCGAGCGCTTCGTGGATCCGGGACGTTTCGTGACCGCGCTGGGTCGCTCGGTCGTCGACCGAGGGGCGCAACTGCACACTGTGGATGTCGCCGACGTTGCGGCGTCGGGCAACGGTGTCACGGTAACGGGCCGCGACGGTCGGGCGTTGACCGCGGACGTGGCCGTCATCGCGACCGGCGCCTGGCTGTCGCGGTTGGCGGGACGCTGGATCCGCACACCGGTGCGAGCCGGTCGCGGGTACTCCTTCACCGTGCCGATCGATGCCCCGGCGCCCGGACCGATCTATCTCCCCGATGCCCGGGTGGCCTGCACACCGCTGAACGGTAAGTTGCGGGTAGCGGGCACGATGGAGTTCCGCGATCCCGATGCACCGCTGGTCGCGGCGCGAGTCGACGCCATCATCGATGCGACCCGGCCGTTACTGGACCCGGTGCGCTGGAACGAACTGGACGACGTGTGGGTCGGTCCGCGTCCGGTGAGTCCGGACGGTCGCCCCTTGGTCGGGGAGGTGTCCGAGCGGGGTGTTTATGTGGCGGGCGGGCACGGCATGTGGGGGATGACCCACGGTCCGGTGACCGGCCGGCTGTTAGCCGAACAGATCACCACCGGTAAACAGTCTGCGGTGCTGCGCGAATTCGACCCGCTGCGCTGACAACAAACTAAGCTGCTGGCCAAAAGGAGATAGTCAATGACCGATCCGCAACGTGTCTGGATGACACAGCAGACCCGTGACCGGCTGGAGGCCGAACTGGCCGAGCTGCAGGAATCGAAAGCCGATGTGGACGTCGACGATTACAGCGAACGTCAAGCCCGACAGGCCCGGATTCATCAGATTCACGACCTGCTGACCAACGCCGTGGTCGGCGAGGATCCGCCGGATGACGGGGTCGCCGAGCCGGGCATGGTGCTGACGGTGCGCTACGACGACAGTGATGAGACCGAAACGTTCCTGCTCGGCGTGCGTGACGATGACCAGAGCGGCATGGAGGTCTACTCCACCCAGTCGCCGCTCGGCAAGGCGATCGCCGGCGCCCGCCGCGGCGAGCAGCGCAGCTACCAAGTGCCCAGCGGTGCAACGGTGTCGGTGACCTTGCTCGATGCCGTGCCGTACGGGATGCATCAGACTCAGTACCCGGCTTGAGCATCCGCGCCGGCTCGTCGGCGGCAACCGGCGCTTTGAACGCAGGTTTGCCGTGGTGTAGCTTCGATGAGCACGGCTTCAGGGGCTATGGCGCAGCTGGTAGCGCACCACACTGGCAGTGTGGGGGTCAGGGGTTCGAGTCCCCTTAGCTCCACTATAAAACCGCAGTTCAGAGGTAGTTTGTGAAGTTACGTCGGGAACGACGTAACAGATCACGTAACATTTGGGGTTGTGGCGAGCATTCACGCCCAGCAGAACCGGGGTGGGAACACCTATCGGGTGCTGTGGCGCCAGGACGGCCGCCAGCGGTCGCTGACCTTCGAAAACCTCCCGGCGGCGGAGCGGTTCAAGACGCTGCTGGACGATCACGGGCCCGATGAGGCGCTGCGGGTCATCGAGGCCGATGAGATCGG
>CAZPZQ010000288.1:0-4743 GCA_964590745.1 uncultured Mycobacterium sp.
GGGCCGCCAAGGAAGCGCTCAACCTCATCGACGTGCAGCGGGTGAACTCCAGTTACCGGATGGAACAAGGATTCACCTTCGAGCTCAACCTGGCCGGGATTGCCGATGAGCACCGCGACGCATTCGTGGAGAAGAAATGACCAATAAGACGACCACTCTCGACGATGCGGTAGCTGAACTTCGCGACGGCATGACGATCGGGATCGGCGGGTGGGGGTCGCGGCGTAAACCGATGGCGTTCGTGCGGGCCATGCTGCGCACCGCCGTGACGGACCTGACCGTGGTCACCTACGGCGGACCGGATTTGGGCCTATTGTGTTCGGCAGGCAAGGTACGGCGGGTGTACTACGGTTTCGTCTCGCTGGACTCGCCGCCGTTCTACGATCCGTGGTTCGCCAAGGCGCGCACCTCCGGTGCTGTTGAAGCCCGGGAGATGGACGAGGGCATGCTGCGTTGCGGACTGCAGGCCGCCGCCCAGCGGCTGCCGTTCCTGCCGATTCGGGCCGGGCTGGGCAGTTCGGTGCTCGACTTCTGGGGGGAGGAACTCAAGACGGTGGTTTCGCCGTATCCGACCCCGGGCGGCGGTTCCACTGAGACGTTGCTCGCGATGCCCGCGCTGCGGCTGGACGCTGCGTTCGTGCACTTGAATCTCGGTGATGCGCACGGCAATGCGGCCTACACCGGGATCGACCCGTACTTCGACGATCTGTATCTGATGGCCGCCGAGCGCCGTTATCTGTCGGTGGAGCAGGTGGTGGCTACCGACGAACTGGTCAAGTCGGTGCCCCCGCAGGCCCTGCTGGTCAACCGGATGATGGTGGACGCTGTGGTGGAAGCACCGGGTGGGGCGCACTTCACCACCGCGGCACCCGATTACGGCCGAGACGAGCAATTCCAGCAGCACTACGCCGAAGCGGCCGGCTCGGAAGAGGGCTGGCAGCAGTTCGTCAACACCTACCTGGCCGGCAGCGAGGCCGACTATCAACAGGCCGTCCGCATGTTTGGAGCGTCGTCGTGACCAGCCGAGCCGAAGTTTGCGTGACCGCGTGCGCCGAATTGTTCCGCGACGCCGGCGAGATCATGGTCTCGCCCATGACGACCGTGGTATCGATCGGCGCGCGGTTGGCCCGGCTCACCTTCTCTCCCGACATCTTGCTAACCGACGGCGAAGCCCAACTGCTGGCCGACACCCCGCCGATCGGCGAGGTCGGCGGCCTTGAGGGTTGGATGCCGTTCGGTCGGGTCTTCGAAACCCTGGCGTGGGGTCGGCGCCATGTCGTGATGGGCGCCAATCAGATTGACCGGTACGGCAACCAGAACCTATCCGCGTTCGGTCCGCTGCAGCACCCGACCCGGCAGATGTTCGGGATGCGCGGGGCGCCGGGCAACACTATCAACCACACCACCAGCTACTTCGTCGGCAACCACTCGCGGCGGGTGTTCTGCGAGGCCGTCGACGTGGTCTGCGGGATCGGCTACGACAAGGTCGACCCGGACAATCCGGCGTTCCGGTTCGCCAACATCCACCGGGTGGTGTCCAACCTCGGGGTGTTCGACTTCGGCGGTCCGGAGCATCAGATGCGCGCACTGAGCCGACATCCCGGCGTGGCGGCCGATCAGATCCGGGAGAACACCTCGTTCGAGGTCCACGGCCTCGAGGATGCGCCCGAAACCCGATCGCCCACCGACGACGAGCTGCGGTTGATCCGTGAGGTGGTGGATCCGAAATCACGGCGTGACAAAGAGGTCCGGATATGAAGCTGCGTACGCCGTTGACCGAACTGGTCGGTATCGAGCATCCGGTGGTGCAGACCGGAATGGGCTGGGTGGCCGGCGCCCGACTGGTGACCGCGACCGCCAACGCCGGCGGGCTGGGCATTTTGGCGTCGGCAACCATGACGCTGGACGAGTTGGCCACCGCCATCGGCAAGGTCAAGGCCGGCACCGACCAGCCGTTCGGGGTCAACATCCGGGCTGATGCGGCCGATGCCGGCGATCGGGTGGAGTTGATGATCCGTGAGGGCGTGCAGGTGGCGTCATTCGCGCTCGCGCCCAAACCGGAGTTGATCGCCCGGTTGAAAGAAGCCGGCACCGTGGTTATCCCGTCGGTGGGCGCGGCCAAGCACGCCCGCAAAGTGGCGTCGTGGGGAGCGGACGCGGTGATCGTGCAGGGCGGCGAAGGCGGCGGGCACACCGGACCGGTGGCCACCACACTGCTGCTGCCGGCGGTGCTCGACGCGGTCGCCGACAGCGGGACGCTGGTGATCGCCGCCGGTGGCTTCTTCGACGGACGGGGCCTGGCCGCGGCACTGTCGTATGGGGCAGCAGGAGTGGCGATGGGCACCCGGTTCCTGCTGACCTCGGATTCCACCGTGCCGGACAGCGTCAAACAGCGCTACCTGGCTGCCGGGCTGGACGGCACCGTGGTGTCCACCCGGGTCGACGGCATGCCACACCGGGTGTTGCGCACCGAGTTGGTGGAGAAGCTGGAAAGCGGTTCCCGGGCCCGCGGTTTCACTGCGGCGATCCGCAACGCCGCCAAGTTCAAGAAAATGTCCGGCATGAGCTGGACATCAATGATCCGCGACGGTCTGGCGATGCGGCACGGCAAGGAACTGACCTGGTCGCAGGTGGTGATGGCGGCTAATACCCCGATGCTGCTGAAAGCCGGCCTGGTGGAGGGTAATACCGAAGCCGGGGTGTTGGCGTCGGGCCAGGTGGCGGGAATTCTCGACGATCTGCCGTCGTGCGCGGAGTTGATCGAGGGGATCGTCACTGAGGCGGTGCAGCACCTGCAGGCGGCCTCGGCACTGGTGCACCCGTAACCCACGAGTGGGAATCTCACGACGCGACACGCCGGTGCCGCGTCGCAGATGTCATGCGCGCGTCGCGACCAGCCCACCCGGCCCGTACATTGCTTCCTCCACCCGGCCGATGAAGGTCGCCTCGCGGTAACGCAGCAGCTCGACGGTGACCCGGATGATCACCCAGCCCAGCGCAACCAGCGCCCAGTGCCGGTCGATATCCCGTTGGCCCTGCTTCGGATCGGTCCAGTGCTGCGGGCCGTCGTACTCGACGCCGACCCGTAGATTCTGGTATCCGATGTCGACCCGCGCTACGAATTCGCCGTATTGGTCGCACACCACGATGTTGGTCTGCGGCTTCGGCAGGCCAGCATCGATGAGCGCCAACCGGGTACGGGTCTCCCTGGGGCTATTCAGCCCTGCCGTCCACGACTGGTAGGACGCGGCGTAGCCGCCTCATCTCGCGCGCCCCGGCATGTGCGCTCATCACCGCCTCAACCTCGCCAATCGTGACCCCGGTGGCGTTGGCCAACGCATCGAGCCGCTGGATCGCCTGCCGGCGCGAAGGTGTACGGCGGCCGATGTCGAAGGCGGTACGGGCCAGGCTGGTGACTGCAATACCGCCGGCGGTGACGGTCTCCTCGGCTGTCAAGGTGTCGGTGTGCACGATGATTTGGCCGGCGGTTTCCGGTTGTCGTGCACCAGCTCCGCGGGCAGCGTCGGATCTACCCATTTGGCGCCCAGCAGGGCCGCGGCCAGGCCGCTTCCGCCCGTTGCCGCGCGGTCAACTCGATGCCCCAGGGTACGTACACACCCGGGTAGACCGGCTGATACAGCGAGCGCATCGCCCGCTCCGGAAGCGCCTTCGCCGCGAGCGCCTCTGCTGCCAGAAACGCTCGGGCGACGAAAACCTCGCCGACAACCACTCACCGCCCGCCGAGTGGGCATCTCACGACGCGACACGCCGTCAACACGTCCGCAATTCACTTTCGCGAGCGGGGTGGGCGTTCGCACCTAGCTACAGCCGTGCTACAGCCGTTCGATGATGGTGACGTGGGCGGTGCCGCCGCCCGCGCACATCGTCTGCAACCCGTAGCGGCCGCCGGTGCGCTCCAACTCATTGAGCATGGTGGCGAACAGCTTGGCCCCGGTGGCGCCCAGCGGATGACCGAGCGCGATCGCCCCGCCGCTGGGGTTGACCTTCTCCGGGTCGGCTTTGAGTTCCTTCAGCCAGGCCAGCACCACCGGTGCGAATGCTTCGTTGATTTCCACGATGTCGATGTCGTCGATGGACAACCCGGTCTTCTCCAACGCGTATCGGGTGGCCGGGATCGGTCCGGTCAGCATGAACACCGGGTCGGCGCCGCGGGTACTGACGTGGTGGATGCGGGCTCGCGGGATGAGGTTGTGGTCGGCGACAGCCTGTTCTGACGCCAGCAGCACTGCACTTGCGCCGTCGGAAATCTGGCTGGCCAGCGCGGCGGTCAACCGACCGCCCTCGACCAGTGGCTTGAGTGCCGCCATCTTCTCCAGTGAGGATTCACGCGGCCCCTCGTCGACCCGGAAACCGTCCACAGCAATGATCTCGTTGTCGAAATGCCCGCCGCGGATCGCGGCGAAAGCCCGCTCGTGGCTGCGTAACGCGAACCGTTCCATCTCCTCTCGGGACAGATCCCATTTCTCGGCGATCATCTCAGCACCCCGGAACTGCGAGATCTCCTGGTCGCCATAGCGTTTCAGCCAGTATTTGGACTCGTTGGTCGGTGAGGTAAAGCCGAACTGCTCGCCGACGATCATCGCCGAGGAGATCGGGATCCAGCTCATGTTTTGCATCCCACCGGCCAGAATCAGATCAGCTGTACCCGACATGATGGCTTGAGCGCCAAAAGAAATCGCCTGTTGGCTGGAGCCGCACTGGCGGTCGACGGTGACGCCGGGC
>CAZPZQ010000289.1:0-1456 GCA_964590745.1 uncultured Mycobacterium sp.
CCGGTATCGACGGCATCAAGAACAAGATCGAACCGATGCCACCGATCGACAAGGATCTCTACGAATTGCCGCCTGACGAGGCTGCCGAGATTCCGCAGGCTCCCACCAAGCTGGCCGATGTGATCAACAATCTGGAAGCCGACCACGAATACCTCACCGAAGGCGGCGTTTTCACCGATGACCTGATCCACACCTGGATCAGATACAAACGCGAACACGAGATCGCCGCGATCAACCTGCGCCCGCATCCCTACGAATTCGCGCTGTACTACGACTGCTGAAGGCGGGCCACCGACCGGTGGTTCGACAATCGCGGCGACACCGGCGGAGCCCGCGCCGGGTCCGATAACCGATACTGAACCCATGCTCTGCGCTGCACTGCCGCCGGATGCCCCGAGGAACCGGTGAACCGGCCCGACGACTTTCTGCAATACCGGCCGCGGCCGAGACCGCTCCGTGGGCCGATGCCGCCCCCTCCTCCACCGGCCCGACTGACCCACCGACCGCCGAGCCCCCCGCAGCAGCGTCGGTGGGGCTACGCCGATGTCGGGCCGGTGCCGGTCCCCCGCCCGCCGCGGCCGCAGCCCACTCGAGGTTGGCGGCGCCTGCTGCTGGTCGCCACCCTCGGCCTGGTCAACCTCGGGCCGTCCGCCGTGGAACGCCAAGAGGCGGTGTACGTGGCGACCATCCGAGCTGGTCTGCGCGGTAGCTACAAGGTGGGCGTGCTGGGTAAGGGCGGTGTCGGTAAGACGACGGTGGCGGCCAGTGTGGGGTCGCTGTTCGCCTTTTTGCGGCGCACCGACCGGGTGGTCGCGGTGGATGCGGACACCGCGTTCGGCCGGCTGGGCAGCCGGATCGACCCGCGCGCCACCAGTTCCTACTGGGACCTGGCCAGCGACCCGAATCTGCAGTCGTTCGCCGACATCAGCGCGCGGGTCGGCGCCAACGCGGCCGGCCTGTACGTGCTGGCCGGAGAACCGGCCGCGGGCCGGCGCCGGGTGCTCGACCCGGCGCTGTACCGGGAGGCGGCGCTGCGCTTGGACCGGCATTTCGCCATCTCGGTCATCGACTGCGGGTCGACCATGGACGCCCCGGTGACCCAGGAGGCGCTGCGCGATCTGGATGCGCTGATCGTGGTGTCGTCGCCGTGGGCGGACGGGGCGGCCGCTGCGGCCAGGACGATGGAATGGCTGGCCGACCGCGGCCAGGCCGCGCTGCTGCACCGCACCGTGGTGGTGCTCAACGACTCGGATGGTCACGCCGACCGGCGCACCCGCGCCGCCCTGACCGACCAGTTCGTCCGCCATGGCCAAGCGGTGGTCGAGGTGCCGTTCGACCCGCACCTGCGGCCCGGCGGCGTCATCGACGTGGGCAGCCCAAAGTGGGCCCGCCCCCCGCAGAAAATAATGCGGGCCCCCCCGCTAGTGGGGCACCACAACGCGGCCCGGCCCCCCGG
>CAZPZQ010000289.1:1466-1958 GCA_964590745.1 uncultured Mycobacterium sp.
TCGACGTGGCCGGCGACATGGCGCCGGCCACCCGGCATAAATTCCTGCAGGCCACCGCGATCGTCGCGCACCACTTCGCGTCCCGGCCCCGCGGCCGGGACGGCGCGGCTACCTGAAGCGCCCGGCGAAGCCGCGCAGTGGCAGGTCGGCGCTGGTGAGCAGTCCGGGCGGCGCAGCGACAACGGAGGCGATCGCGTTGAACGCCGGCATCCCGGTCACCGTCATCCCGATCGAGGCGAAGTTGGCCGCGTTGGACAGATCGAATCCCGGTTTCGGCAAGATCATGTGCTTGTTGTAAACGCAGGGATCGCCGGTGACGTGAGTTATGTAGCAGCCCTTGATGTTCCAGTTCGGGTCGGTGTGCGGTGTCATCTGCCACTCCAGGTGCGTCTCGATTTTCGGCACTCCGTCCACCATGCCCTGGTACTTGATGTAGTTGGCGCCCAGCGAACCTTTTGGCAGCCGGTACCAGCCCAGGTCGACGTCTTTGGT
>CAZPZQ010000289.1:1968-4707 GCA_964590745.1 uncultured Mycobacterium sp.
TTAGCAGCCGAAGTATACCTCGTCGAGTTGCAGGTCGAAACAGTCGGCCATCATCAGCACACTGTCGGCGAACACCCGGGTGTAGGTTTCCAGCATTCCCGGCACCGCCGGATCATCGACCGGGCGACCGTATCCCACTTCCAGCCAGGTGTCCGGCGAGTGATGACACGACACGTCCACCGACTCGATGGTGGTGATGTTCTCGATCTCGGCGACATCGGCCGAGCACACCACCCCGAGGATCTGGTTGAGCCCAGGGTTCATTCCGGTGCCGTAGAAGGTGGCGCCGCCCTTTGCGCACGCCGCCTGCAGTAGCTCGGTGACCGGCTTGCCGGACGGGTGCGGATGGTTGGTGTCGCGATGCCAGCCGGTGATCCAGTCCGCGGTGGTGACGACGTTGATGCCGGCTTCCAGAACCTGGACGTAGAGGTCTTCGTCGGGGAACACTCCGTGAAACGTCAGCACGTCGGGACGCGCCGCGATGATGTCGTCGACCGATCCCGTCGCGGTGACACCGAGCGGCGCCACGCCGGCGAGCTCGCCGGCGTCGCGACCCACCTTCTCCGGTGTGTAGCAGTGCAGCCCGACCAGTTCGAGGTCCGGTCGGTGCCGGATGCGTTTGATCATCTCGGTGCCGACGTTGCCGGTCGCGACCTGAAATACTCGGATCGGTTGTGCCGCAACAGTCACGCGTCTTGTCCTTCCGGGTAGAACTGGGTTGCCCAGCGGCGCAGGGCGGTGAAGCCGTCCTGCTCGGCGCCGGTCAGGGCCGGGGTGTGGGTGTAACGCAAGTGGGTGAAGATGTTCATGTCGGCCTGGAACTGGTCGATGATCACCTGGGCGGTGGCTCGGGCTCGGGCCTCGGCTTTCGGTGAGTCGTCTCCCGGGGTGCGGCCGATGTAGACCATGAACCGTACGTCGCAGGTGCGTTCGTCGACCGGGGTGATCGCGGAAATGGTGCGGTTGTCGACCATGCCCCAACTCTTGGTGACCGCGATGCCCAGCCCGCCGTTGATCGCCTCGACGCCGCTTTTCACATCGTGGATCGATTGGTCCGTGTCGCCGTCGAAGGTGATGGTGAAGTCCACATACGACACCGGATTGTCGAAGTCGTGGCGGGTGAACAGCGGCACGATCGGTGTTTTGTGCACGAATTTGAAATGCGCGAAGTCCACGCCGTTTTCCAGCACGTATTGCGGGTGCAGTTCCAGCTGTTCGCGATAGAGCCGGGCTTGCGGATAGTAGTCCGCGGCGCTGCTGTCGTCGCCGTAGCTGGCGAACACATCGGGGGCGTCGAAGTAGGGTCCGCGGCCGGCCACGTCATGCCAGATGTACACCGATTCGTTGCGCTCGATCACCGAGTACGTGCGGATGCGGCGTCCTCGGTTGGGGTGCGCCTCATACGGGATGCAGACGTTGCGCCCCTCGTGGTTCCACTGCCAGCCGTGAAACGGGCATTCGATGGCCTCGCCCTCCACGTGGCCGCCGTAGCCGAGGTGCGCGCCCAGATGTTCGCAGTAGGCGTCCATCACCGTCAGCCGACCGGAAGCGCTGCGCCATCCGACCAGCTCGCGGCCGAAATATTTCAGCCGGCGAACGTCTCCGGCGCCGATGTCGTCCGACCAGGCCACCTGAAACCAGCCGGTCGGCTGCATCGACAACGACCGCTTACCAGCAGAAGCAGCCATCCGCGTCCTTTCCTGCCCTTTCGGGTCCTTCCCTGCCGGGAGTCGAGCCCCCTCATTGGTACCGCATCTGCGGCGACGTCGCGGACGATCGGTGCAGCCGGTACCTACCGGCCGGGTAAGCTCCGACGCATGCACATCAGCGGCAAAGCGGTCCTGCTCACCGGCGCGACCGGCGGCTTGGGCCGGGCGATCGCGCAGGCGCTGGCCGCGCGGGGGGGCAAGCTGGTGCTCAGCGCACGCAACGCCGCAGCGCTGGGTGAACTGTCCGGATCGCTCGCCGGTGGCGGGCACACCACGGTCGTCGGCGACTTGGCTGAGGAGGGCGCGGCGCTGGAGTTGGTCGAAGCGGCCGGTGACGTCGATATTCTGGTCGCCAACGCCGGGCTGCCCGCGTCGGGCCGACTCGAGACGTTCAGTCAAGAAGAAATCGTCCGCGCGCTTCGGGTCAACCTCGAGGCACCGATGCGGATGACCCGCGAGTTGCTGCCGCAGTTTCAGCAGCGCGGCAACGGGCACTTCGTCTTCATCTCGTCAATCTCGGGGTTCGTCGCCAACCCACGGATGTCGGTTTATTCGGCCACCAAGTTCGGCCTGCGGGGTTTCGCACTCAGTCTGCGAGAAGACCTGCGGGCCAGTGGCGTCGGTGTTTCGGTGATCACGCCGGGGATGATCCGGGAAGCCGGGATGTTCGCCGACAGCGGCGCGGCGCCGGTGCTCGGCCTGGGCACCGGTACGCCCGCACAGGTGGCCGGCGCAGTGGTACGGGCGATCGAACGCGACAAGGCGGAAATCTCGGTGGCACCGCTTCGCCAGCGAGCGCTCACCCGATTGCTGATGTTGGCACCCGAGGTGATCAGCCGCCTGGGCGCCCCGGGCGTGACCCGGTCGATGGAAGCGATCGCGGAAGGCCAGGCCGATAAGCGTTAGGGCGTTGTGGCGCTGAGGCTTTCAGCCACTGGTGGCCCGAACGTGTCGGTGCCGGTTGCGATGACGGGGTGGGACGCCGAAGTAGCCCAGCGCCCGCACGGCCAGCACACCACCTGGTGCACCT
>CAZPZQ010000290.1:0-4642 GCA_964590745.1 uncultured Mycobacterium sp.
AGCTCGAGGTGTGGGACTCGCCGAACTCGGCCGGGGTGATCATCGACGCGGTGCGGGCGGCCAAAATCGCCAAGGACCGCGGTATCGGCGGGCCGATCGTGCCGGCGTCGGCGTATCTGATGAAAAGCCCGCCGCAGCAACTGTCCGATGACGTGGCTCGAACCCAGCTGGAAGAGTTCATCACCGGCTAGTCGACGGTCACGGCAGGCTCGGCGGCTTCGCCCGCGGCGCCGCCGTCGGTATCGGGATACGTTGACGGTGATGGCTGGAAAACTGCTGGCCTTGGCCACCACCGCGCTGATCGTCTGCGGCCTCGGGTCGGCGCCACCCGCAGCAGCCGTTCCGGACCAGTGCCGGCCGGTCGGGCTGGCCGGGGCCATCGCCTTGCCGTCCAAGCTGGCCACCGCCAAGCGGCCGCGGGAGGACAAGTACACCACCGCCACCGTCGAACCGCTGAGCTCGATCGATATCAACGCGCTGGGCCTGACCACGCCGGGCGTGCTGACCATCGGCACCATCACCGAGAGTCCTCCGACCAACTGCATCGACGCCACCGGCCGCTACACCGGCTTCGACAACGAACTCCTGCGCGCGATCGCGAAAAAGCTCGGACTGCGGACGCATTTCGTCGGCACCGACTTCTTCGGCCTGCTGGCCCAGGTGGAATCGGGCCGCTTCGACGTCGGGTCGGCGTCGATCAACGCCACCGACGCGCGCCGGCGCACCGTCGGCTTCACCAACGGCTACAACTTCGGCTACATGTCCCTGGTCGTGCCGGCCGGTTCGGCCATCGGCGGGTTCGATGACCTGGCGCCCGGCCAGCGGATCGGCGTGGTGCAAGGCACCGTCGAGGATGCCTACGTCGTCGACACACTGGAGGTGGAACCGGTTCGGTTCCCCGACTCGATCACCCTGTACGCCAGTTTGAAGAGCCGTCAGGTCGATGCCTGGGTGGCGCCCGCGCTGACCGCGTTGAACATCATGCGTCGCGGCGACCCGACCGAAGTCGTCGGCTACACGTTCAGCCCGGCTAACTTCGAGGCGTACGCGGTCGCCAAACACAACCGGACCCTCGTCGCAGCTCTCAACGCCGGCCTGGACGCGGTGATCGCTGACGGCACCTGGCCGCAGTTGTATACCGACTGGGTGCCCCGTCCGCTGCCGCCGGACTGGCAACCCGGATCCAAGGAGGCCGCAACGCCACACCTGCCGGACTTCGCCGCCGCCGCGGCACGGCACAACAAACCCGAACCGGCCGCGCCCGCGCCCAAGTCGATGCTGGCGCAACTGCGGGACTCGTTCTTCGATTGGCAGCTTTACCGGGAAGCGCTGCCGGTCCTACTCAAGACCGGGTTGCCGAACACGCTGATCCTCACGGTGAGCGGCGGCATCATCGGTCTGGTGGCCGGGATGGGGCTGGCGGTGGCCGGCTTGTCCCGGTCGCGCTGGCTGCGCTGGCCGGCCCGGGTGTACACCGACATTTTCCGCGGCCTGCCCGAAGTGCTGATCATTTTGTTCATCGGGTTGGCGCTCGGGCCGTTGGTCGGCGGGCTGACCGGGAACAACCCGTACCCGCTCGGGATCGCGGCACTCGGGCTCACCGCGGCGGCCTATGTCGGTGAGATTCTGCGGTCCGGTATCCAAAGCATTGAATCGGGGCAGTTGGAGGCGTCTCGTGCGCTCGGATTCAGCTACCCGTCATCGATGCGGTTGGTGGTGATACCGCAGGGGGTGCGACGGGTGCTGCCAGCGCTGGTCAACCAGTTCATCGCCCTGTTGAAGGCGTCGGCATTGCTGTACTTCCTGGGCTTGATCGCCGGCCAGCGCGAACTGTTCCAGGTCAGCCGCGACTTCAATGCCCAAACCGGCAGTCTGTCCCCGCTGGTGGCAGCCGGCATGGTTTACCTGGCGCTGACCATTCCGCTGACCCACCTGGTCAACGTCATCGACGATCGGTTGCGGCGCGGCCGCCTCGCCGAGCCCGAAACTGACCTGGACCTGATCACCGCCACCTCCGGTCAGGAGATGACGTGACCGGCCATACCTCGGGACGCCATCCGGTGTCGTTGACCGGCACCGATATTCACCTGTCGTTCGGCCGGAACACCGTGCTGCGCGGCGTCGACATCGACGTCCCCGCCGGCAGCACCACAGCGGTGATCGGGCCGTCGGGTTCGGGCAAATCCACCATGCTGCGCACCTTGAACAGGTTGTACGAGCCCGAACGCGGCGACGTCCTGCTGGACGGCCGGTCGGTGCTGCACGACGACCCCGACCACCTGCGTCAGCGCATCGGCATGGTATTTCAGCACTTCAATCTGTTTCCGCATCGCACCGTGCTGGACAACGTCGCGTTGGCGCCCCGTAAGCTGCGCCGGCTCTCCGGGGAAGCCGCGCGCGAGTTGGCATTGGCCCAACTGGACCGGGTGGGTCTGAAGAACAAATCGCAAGTCCGCCCGGCCACCCTGTCCGGCGGGCAACAGCAGCGCGTCGCGATCGCCCGGGCGCTGGCGATGGAACCCCAGGTGATGCTGTTCGACGAAGCAACGTCAGCGCTGGACCCGGAGCTGGTCAAAGGCATCCTGACGTTGATCGCCGAACTCGCTGGCGACGGCATGACGATGGTGGTCGTCACGCACGAAATGAGTTTCGCCCGGTCGACATCGGACGCGGTGGTTTTCATGGACCACGGCAAGGTGGTGGAATCCGGGCCGCCGGAGCAGATCTTCAATGCCGCCGCGACCGAGCGGCTGCAGAAGTTTCTCTCCCAGGTGCTCTGACCGGGAGCGGGCGCTTTTTCGGTACCTTCGGCCTGCACGTTAAACTGGCGATTTATGGCGGAGAAGGAACCCGGGGCGGCCGAGTTGGCCGCGCTGGCCGAGGGCCTGCACCGCGCGCTGTCCAGGTTGTTTGCCATTTTGCGTCGGGGTGACCCCAGCGGCACTACCGGCGAGTTGACGCTGGCCCAGTTGTCGATCCTGATCACGTTGCTGGACCGCGGCCCCATCCGGATGACCGAACTGGCCGCGCGGGAACGCGTCCGCACCCCCACCACCACGGTGGCGATCCGGCGTCTGGAGAAACTCGGGCTGGTCAAACGGTCGCGCGACCCGTCCGACCTGCGCGCCGTGCTGGTCGACATCACTCCGCAAGGCTTGGCGGTGCACCGCGAGTCGCTGGCCAACCGGCACGCCGCGCTGGCCGCCATGCTCAGCCGGCTCAGCGCCGACGACCTGGACACCCTCACCGAAGCGCTGGCACCGCTGGAACGCCTCGCCACCTGGGAGACCCCGGTGGTCGCCACACCCAGCGACGCACAGAACTGACCGATACCGGACGGTCCCTGGAGTTCACTCATGCCGACCGCACTCATCACCGGTGCCGGCGGCGGCATCGGCTCAGCCGTCGCCGCCGCGCTGGCCCCCACCCACACCCTGCTGTTGGCCGGGCGCCCGTCCGCGCGGTTGGACTCGGTGGCTGAACAGCTCAATGCCGCGACGTTGCCGCTGGACCTGACCGATCCGGCCAGCATCGGCGCGGCCGGCGAACACGTCGGCGAACTCGACGTGCTGGTGCACAACGCTGGAGTGATGTTGCCCGGTTCTGCGGTTAAGGCGGATGCCGACGAGTGGCGCACCACTTTCGAGGTCAACGTTTTCGGCGCGGTGGCACTCACCCTGGTCGTGCTGCCGGCTCTGCGACGCGCCGACGGGCAGGTGGTGTTCATCAATTCCGGTGCGGGCCGCCAGGTTTCACCCGGAATGGCGTCGTACTCGGCCAGTAAGTTCGCGTTGCGGGCATTTGCCGATTCGCTGCGTGCAGACGAGCCCGCGGTGCGGGTGACCACGGTGTATCCCGGCCGCACCGACACCGCCATGCAACGCGATCTGGTCGCGTTCGAGGGCGGCGACTACGATCCGGCCCGCTTCTTGCGGCCCGAATCGGTCGGACAGGTTGTCGCCGATGTGGTGCGCACCCCGCCGGATGCGCATGTACACGAGATTGTCATCCGGCCGCGCTGACCGATGGTGCTCGAGTTCAGACCACCAGGTTGACCAGCCGCCCGGGCACCACGATCACCTTGGTCGGGGTGGCGCCGTCCAAAAACGCCTGGACCTTCTCGTCGGCCAGCGCGGCGGCCTGCAGGGTGTCAGCGTCGGCGTCCGCAGCGACCCTGATGAGGCCGCGCTTCTTACCGTTGACCTGGACCGGGTATTCAACCGTCTCGGTGACCAAATAGGCCGGATCCGCCACCGGAAACGGGCCGTGCGCCAACGACGTGTCATGACCGAGCCGGTGCCACAGCTCCTCGGCCAGGTGCGGTGCCAGCGGCGCGAGCATCAGCGTCAACGGCTGCACCGCTGATCGCGGTACCGAATCCCGGTGCTGCTTGGTGAGATGGTTGGTGTATTCTATGAGCTTGGCCACCGCGGTGTTGTTGCTCAGCGCGGCAAAATCTTCGGATACACCGGCGATGGTGCGGTGCAGTAGCCGCAGGGTGTCGGCGTCCAGGCCGGCGTCAACCACCCGGCTCGCACCGGTGTGCTCATCGACGGCCAGGCGCCATACCCGCTGCAGGAAGCGGTGCGCGCCGACGACGTCCTTGGGCGCCCACGGCCGTGAGGCCTCCAGCGGACCCATC
>CAZPZQ010000291.1:0-4636 GCA_964590745.1 uncultured Mycobacterium sp.
AAAGCATGCCACCTTCATCGAAATGAGCCCGCACCCGCTGCTCACCCACGCCATCAGCAGCATCCTTGACTCCACCACGACGATCGACACGCTGGTCACCTCGGCGATCAAGCGGGTCGACGACGAAACCTTGTTCTTCCACGCCCAACTCGCCGCGGTGGGCGTCCCGCCCGCCGACACCGGGCGGTTCACCGAACTCCCAACGTCACCGTGGCTGCGCTCACGGCACTGGATCGATGTCCCACCGTTCGCGCAGCTGGACAGTCACCCACTGCTCGGCGCGCATGTCGAACTGCTGTCCGGCCGCGAGCATGTGTGGCAGACCGACATCGCGACCACGGCACTGCCGTGGCTGACCGATCACCAGATACCGGGCCAGCGCGTGCTGCCGGCGGCGGGTTTTGTCGAGATGGCGTTGGCCGCCGGCTGTCAGGCGCTCGACCGGCCGGCCGAGTCGATCGAGGTGATCGGCCTCGACATCGAACAGACCCTTGCCCTCGACCATCAAACCCAGGTCACCACCCAGCTCACCCACTCGGACAGCGGTAGCCATGTCGAGATTCACGCCCGGCCGGTCGGCGGCGCCTGGTGCCGCCACGCGGTGGCCCGCATCGACGTGGCGGCCGGGGCACCCGCATCGAGCGTCCCGGACAACGCCGGCCGGCCGGAAACCGACATCGTGTTGCCCGACGAGATCGCCGCCCACCCGCACTACCGCATTCATCCTGCGATGATCGACGCCGCCCTGCGCGCCCTTGCCGCCAGCCTGCCGGACGGGCTCGCGGCCACATACCTCCCCGCCGCTGTTGCCAAGGTCCGGATCTTCGGGCCGGTTGGCCGCCGAGCGCGCTGCTACACCGAATTGACCAGCACCGAACACGACGGGGGGGACGTTCACCGGGGCCAGGTCGTCCTGCTGGACGACGCCGGCACGCCGATCGCCGAACTCAGCGGCGTTGAACTGCGCCGGGCCGACCTCGCCACCCTGCGGTTACCGCTCGAGCAGAAGATCTTCGATACCGAATGGGTGGAAAGCGCCGCGGCGAACACCGAAGCGGACCTGCCCGACGGCAGCTGGGTGCTGTTAGCCGACCCTGACCCGGACACCCAGACCCTGCTGGCCAAGCTCGCCAACCGACTGCGTGCGGCGACCCGGCGGGTGATCACCGCGGACTTCTCCGACGAATCGGCGGTTCGCGGAGCACTCACCGAGGCCGGCGCCGACCGCGAACACCCGCCGGTCGGCATCGTCGTCCTGATCGGCAAACACTCGTTCGACGGCACCGACGCGGACGGCGCGCTGGCCCGCGCCCGCGAGCTGACCTGGTCAGCGTGGACCACCGCCCGAGCGGCTGTCGACGGTCTGACCGGCCAACCCCCACGACTGTGGTTGGTCAGCCGCGACGGTCTGGCGGTCGGTGCCGACGAACCCGGTGACCCGGCGATCGGAGCACTTCGAGGCTTGATCCGGAACTGGCGCTTCCCCGGCGAAGCGGCACGGGTGCTGGCCGACGAGCCGGATCTGCGGGCCACGCTGGTTGACCTCGGCAACGACGGTGCCGTGGCCGCGTTACTGACCGAACTGGCGGCACCGGCGAACGACGACGTGGTCGCCTGGCGGGAACAGCGCAGATACGCCGAACGGCTCAGCCATGCGGTGCTCGACCCCGGTCAGCGCGAAGCTACCGTTCGCGCGGATGGCGCCTACATCGTCACCGGGGGTCTGGGCGGCCTCGGTACGGTGGTCGCACGGTGGCTGGTCCAGCGTGGCGCCGGCCGCATCGTTCTCAACGGCCGCAGCGAACCCGCGGACGCCAAACGGAACATCCTGTCCACCCTGGAACAGGGTGCCGACGTCGTCTTCGTTGCCGGCGATATCGCCACACCGGGGGTCGCGGAACGGCTGGTGGCCGCGGCCGAGGAAACCGGAAAGCCGCTGCGCGGGGTGCTGCACGCGGCAGGCGTGACCGAGGAAGGCGGCCCGGTCGCCGCACTCACCCCCGACGGCCTGGACCGAGTGTGGGCGCCGAAGGTAGCGGGCGCGCTGCGATTGCAGGCCGCCGTGCAAGACGAAAAAGCCGATCGACAACTCGACTGGTGGGTGGGTTTCTCGTCGATGGCGACACTGCTGGGTTTGCCCGGTCAAGCGGCGTACGCCACCGCGAACGCCTGGCTCGATGCCCTGATGACCTGGCGGCATGCCGCCGGCCGGCCGGCCACCGCGATCGACTGGGGACAGTGGTCTGACGTCGGGATGAGCCACCGGCTCAGCTACAGCGTACTGGACCCGATTACCCCCGATGAAGGCATCGAGGCGTTGCAGCTGCTGGTGGGCGGCAACCGCACCCGGGTGGGGGTGGGACGACTTCGCCTCGACCGCGCCGCCGCCACCGCATCGGAGTTCGCCGACGTCAGCTACTTCGACCGGGTGGCGCCGACTTCCCGCGCACCAACCGGCGCCGACAGTAGTGCGCCGCGATCGGCCACCGACGACCTGGTTCGCTCGGTGGCACCGGTCCCGGATTGGTCGCAGCTACCCACCGAGCAGAGGCTCGACGAGCTGGTGTCCCGGCTGCGCGCTATCCTCGCAGAGGCGCTTCGCATGTCAGTATCGGCGGTTGATATCAACCAGCCATTCCCGGAACTGGGTCTGGACTCGATGATGGCGATGAGGGTTCTCAAAGAGACTCAGCGGTTGGTGAATATCGACCTGTCGGCATCGATGTTCTGGAACCACCCCACGGTCTCAGCGTTAGCGACGTACCTGGTGGGGTTGCTGGCACCGGAAGACGCGCCGCATGGCGACACGACGGAGAGCGGAGCCGATTTGCTGGAATCGAACGGCGGTGTGCTCGATGAACTGTTCGATCATGTGGAATCGGACTCGGTAGGTAGCGAGAGCGGTATTTGATGCAAACGATCTTCGACAGAGTTGCGGCGATGCCCGCCGACAAACGGGATGCGCTGACCCAACAGTTCGATAAGGCTTCCCGTATCGCGGCCGCCGAGCCGGTAGCAGTGGTCGGTATCGGCTGCCGTTTCCCCGGCGGGGCGGTCGGTCCCCAGGGCTACTGGACCTTCCTGGCCAACGGCGGAGACGCGATCAGCGAAGTTCCGTCGGACCGGTGGAATGCCGACGAGTTCTATGATCCGGATCAGTTCGCGCCCGGCCGGATGTCGTCGAAATGGGGTGGCTTCCTGCCCGACGTGGCCGGCTTCGACGCCGATTTCTTCGGCATCTCCCCGCGCGAGGCCGAGGCGATGGACCCGCAGCAGCGGTTGCTGCTGGAAGTGGCCTGGGAAGCCCTTGAGCACGCCGGGATAATGCCCGACCACCTGGCCGGGGTCCGCGCCGCGGTGATGATGGGGGTGTACTACACCGAGTACCAAGCGATTTCGGCCGCCAACCCGGACACCATCGATGCCTACTCGGCAACGGGCAACGCGCACGCCGTCGCCGTCGGCCGCGTCGCATATCTGCTCGGGCTGCGCGGACCGGCGGTGGCGGTCGACTCGGCGTGTTCATCGTCGCTGGTTGCCATTCACCTGGCCTGCCAGAGCCTGCGCCTGCGGGAGAGCGACCTCGCCCTGGCCGGTGGGGTCAGCCTGATCTTGCGTCCGGAAACCCAGCTGGCCATGTCCAAGTGGGGAATGTTGTCGCCGCGCGGCCGCTGCCACGCCTTCGATGCGGGTGCGGACGGCTTCGTGCGCGGCGAGGGCGCCGGGGTGGTGGCGCTCAAACGTCTCAGCGACGCGGTGCGCGACGGTGACCGGGTGTTGGCGGTGGTACGCGGTTCGGCGATCAACTCCGACGGCCGCTCCAACGGTCTGACCGCGCCGAACACCATTGCGCAGTGTGACGTGATCACCCGGGCCTTGCGGAGCGCAGATGTGGCCGCCAATTCGGTGAATTACATTGAGGCACACGGCACCGGTACCGCTTTGGGCGATCCGATTGAGTTCGAGGCGCTGGCCGACGTTTACGGCCGCGGTGGCGGCCCGTGTGCGTTGGGGGCAGTGAAAACCAATATGGGCCATCTGGAAGCCGCCGCGGGAATCGCCGGCTTCATCAAGGCCACCCTCGCGGTGCGACGCGGCGAGATTCCGCCGAACCTGCACTTCTCGCAATGGAATCCGGCCATCGACCCGTCGCCGACGCGGCTCTTCGTGCCCACCGAGCTGGCGCCCTGGCCGGCATCGGACGGACCGCGACGAGCTGCGGTGTCGTCGTTCGGCCTGGGTGGAACCAATGCGCACGTGGTCATCGAGCAGGGCCCGGATCCGGCGCCGGGAGTCGCGACCGGCTCTGGCCGACCGGTGACGACTCTGGTCGTTTCGGGCAAATCCGATCAGCGCATCACCGCGACGGCGGCGGCATTGGCCGACTGGATGTCCGGCCCTGGTGCCGACGTGCCGTTAACCGACATCGCCGACACGGTTAACCACCACCGCAGCCGATACCACATGTTCTCCGTGGTGTGTGCACGCGATCGCGAACAGGCGGTGGCCGGGCTGCGGGCTATCGCCGACCGCCAGCCCGCGCCGGGTGTAGTCAGTCCACGCGAAGCGCTGCACGGTTCGGGCACGGTGTTTGTGTATTCGGGTCAGGGTTCGCAGTGGGCCGGGATGGGTCAGC
>CAZPZQ010000292.1:0-4624 GCA_964590745.1 uncultured Mycobacterium sp.
CTGGCTGGCCATCACCGGCCCCAAGGACCACGCCGCCAGCTTCATCGAGGGCATCAGCCTGTTGGCGAATATGCGGCTGTGCCCGAATGTGCCGGCCCAGCACGCCATCCAGGTCGCGCTGGGCGGCTACCAGAGCATCGATGACCTGGTGTTGCCCGGAGGCCGGCTGCTCGAGCAGCGCGACGTCGCCTGGACCAAGCTCAATGAGATCCCCGGGGTGTCCTGCGTCAAGCCGAACGGCGCGCTGTATGCCTTTCCCCGGCTGGATCCCGAGGTTTACCCGATCGACGACGACGAGCAACTCGTTCTCGATCTGCTGATGTCGGAGAAGATCCTGGTCACCCAGGGCACCGGATTCAATTGGCCGGCACCGGATCATCTGCGCATCGTGACGTTGCCCTGGTCGCGTGTTCTCACCAGCGCGATCGAGCGGCTGGGCAACTTCCTGGTCAGCTACCGCCAGTAGCTCCTTCGACCCGGCCCCGAGTGTGAATTCGGCGACGTGCGTGCGGCGTGCCGCGTCGTGGGATTCCCACTCGCGGAAGCACGCCCGGCTAACCCCGCTCCAGCAGCTCCAACAAATAGTTGCCGTACCCGGAGCTGCGCAGCGCTTCGGCGCGCCGGCACAGCTGTCCGTCGTCGATGAAACCCATCCGCCAGGCCACTTCCTCGGGGATGCTGATCTTCAGACCCTGGCGGCGCTCGATGGTGCGGACGTAATCGCTGGCATCAAGCAGCGAGTCGAACGTTCCGGTGTCCAGCCAGGCGGTGCCGCGGGCCAGCACTTCGACGCTGAGCCGACCCTGGTTGAGATAGGTCTGGTTGATCTCGGTGATCTCATACTCGCCGCGCGCCGACGGTCGCAACCCGCGGGCAATCTCGACCACGTCGTTGTCATAGAAGTACAGCCCCGGGATCGCGTACTGCGACTTCGGCGTGGCCGGCTTCTCCTGCACCGACAGCGCGGTGCCGTCGGCAGCGAATTCGACCACCCCGTAGGCCGACGGATTCGCCACCCAGTAGGCGAAAATGACGCCGCCCGTGACGGTTTGAAATCTGCTCAGGCTGGTGCCCAGCCCGGGACCGTAGAAGATGTTGTCGCCCAACACCAACGCCACCGCGTCATGGCCGATGTGGTCGGCGCCGATGACGAATGCCTGCGCCAGGCCGTCGGGTTGGTGTTGGATGGCATAACTGATGTTGATGCCGAACGCCTTGCCGTCGCCGAGGAGCCGCTGAAAAGCCGACGCGTCGTGGCCGGTGGTGATCACCTGAATGTCCCGGATGCCGGCCATCATCAGCGTGGAGAGCGGATAGTAGATCAACGGCTTGTCGTAAACCGGCAGCAGTTGTTTGCTGACACCCATGGTGATCGGGTAGAGGCGGGTGCCCGAGCCACCAGCCAGGATGATCCCGCGCATCTGTTGAGCCTAACGGGTCAGTCGGTGCGGTCGGCCTCGGTCAGGTCGGTGGCGGCGAGCGCCGCCGCCAAGTCGTCGTGCCGAAACACCGCGGTGACCCGATCGTGTACCACCCGAAACGCCGCGGCCGTCGGCGCACCGTCGCCATCGCCGGGGATCAGTTCGACCACGACGACGCCGTCGTGCACGTAGGTGCGCCCGAGTGTGGCGCTGATCGGGGCGGCGGCGGCCCACTGCCGCAGCGCCCGGTGCCCCTGTCCGGCACCGTGCGCATCACCGACCTCGATGTCGTCGCTGGACAGCCCCACCAGCGTGTCCAAGTCGTGCGTGGTGAGCGCATCATGCCAGGCCAGCACGGTGGCGATCTCCGATACGGTCATATCCGCAAACTACTGCACCGTGGTCAGAACGGCGTGCGGTCCAGCCAGTTCTGCCACACGGCGGTGTCGCCGAATACCGTGATCGCGGTCTCCGCCAGCGGAACTCGCCGCAGCGTCGCCAACAGCAGCTCGGTTGCGCTGCCGCGCAGGGCTACCGCGCCCTTGCCATGCTGGTGTGACCAGGTGATGCCGGCAGGGCCGGCGGTGACGGTCCACTCGCCGGCCGAGCCCAGCCCGTCGTCGGTGGCGTGCAGGTGGATGGTCTGGCCATCGCGCAACGCCGGCGGGTCGTCCCGTCCGGCCTTCGGTGTGATCAGGTCGAACCACTCGCTGATCCCATCAGCAGCCAACTCCGGCGTGAGCTGGAAGTCCGTGCCCAGGGCCAACGCCGCATCCGCGCGGTGCACCGTGAGCTCGTGCAGTCGGCGCCGGATCCACCACCGGGCCGGCCGCGGCCCCAGGAAAGTCCACACCGGGGTGTCGGCACCGGTTTGGGTGACGGCGTCGATCACCCGCTGGGCGCCGTCAAGCAGCCAGGCGATCGCGTCGTCGGGATCGACGGGCGGCTTGCCGCCTTCGACGGTGCGCGGATCCGGCCGATAGTCCAACCGCTCGGCGACGATCTGGGCGGTCCACAGATGCCCGCGCCCGACGTGGCGGAACAGTTGCTTGAGGTTCCACTCCGGGCAGGTCGGGATGGGCGCGGCGGGGTCACTGGCCCGGATGAGATCGGCGAAAGCACGGTTCTCGTCGAGTAATGCCGCCGCGTAGTCCACCAAGTCAGGCTAATCGATCGCGGCTCAGAAGCCGAATCCGCTGTGCGACTTGCCAAAACCGCCGTTCTTGCCGCTACCGGGCCACCACGGGAACAAGCCGCCTTTGCCACCCTTGCCGCTGTTGCCCGGCAGCCACGGGTTCTTACCGCTGTCGCGGTTACCCGGCAGCCACGGGTTCTTACCGCTGTCGCGGTTACCCGGCAACCACGGGTTGGTGCCGCGGTCGCTGCCGCTGTTGCCCGGCAGCCACGGGTTGGGGTTGGTGCCTGGATTTCCGCCGCCGCTGCCCGGCCAGCCCGGCCATCCGCCGCCGCTCTTCGGTGGGCTTTGCGTCGGCGGTTTGACGACCGGCGGCGGGGTTTTGGCCGGCTGCTGGGGAATCACCGGCGGGGCGGCCGGCGGCGGCGCCGGCGCCGGGGCCGCCGGGGCAGGCAGTTCGGGGACCGGCACCACGATCGGCACCGGGATCGGCGCCGGAGCGGCCGGTGCGGGTGCTGGCGGCGGTGCCGCCGGAGCCGGCGCCGGGGCCGGCGCCTCGGGAACAGGTGGCGGAGCTGCCGGCGCGGGACTATGCCGGGCCGCCGGTTCGCGCGGTTGCATCGGTGGCGGCGCGACGGGCGGGGCCGCTGGCGGTGCGGCGGGCTCATGCGCCGGCTGAGCCGACGGAGGGGCCTGCTGGGCCGGGACGACGGCGTGCGGCCCGGGAACCGGCTGGTTGGCCGCCGTCGGTCGAATACCGATCGCCAGCGCCACCACCAGGGCGGCTACCCCGAGAACGAAGAACGCCGCCAGGGCACTACCGGCCAGCAGGAACGGCTTGCGCTGCTGGGCGGTCTGTGCGGCGTCGGAGCCGTCGAGCAACGGGCCATCGTCGCCGGCGGTGAATTCCTCGTCCAGCAGGGTCGAGTAGTCGCTGTAGGGGTCCTCGCCGCCGACCGCGCTGTAGGCCAGCGCTTCGGCGCCGACGGTGGCGTCATAGTCGCCCGATCCGTTCGACACATAGGCATACCCCAGCGCGGCGAGATCGGGATCGAGCATGCCGGTGCCCGGATCCCGCGCCCACGCCAACGCCGAGGTCGACGACTCGAACAACGGTGTATGCGCACTAGCCAACGCCGCCCCGCGGGCCAGCGCCGTCTCCGGCTCTTCCGGCACGCTGACCGGCAGCGGCGTCGCCGCCTCCAACGCCGGTTTGAGCATGCCGACATTGACACCGGCCCCGACCACGAGCATCCCGTTCGGCCGCGGCGAAAGCCGGCCGGCGGCGGCGGCCAGCGCGGTCAGCTCAGCGATTGCCGCGTCGTCGTCGGCCGGCAAAACCGCCCGATGCACGTCGCTGATCGATCCGTCCGCTGCGTCAACCGCCGCCAGGCTCGCACTGTCGGGCTGAACCAGTAACAGCGCGATCCGCGCATACCCGATCGCTGCGGCGACTGTTTGCGCCAGCGCCGCAGCGGCCAAAAACGCCGACACCAAGGTGATGTTGTCCACCTTGCGGCCGGTCAATGCGTCGCGCAGCAGGGTCGCCTGGACCTGATCGGGGACCGCCACTCCGGTCGACGCCAGCCGGTAGCCACCCTGCTGCGCGCTTTCCCGAGTGCCCAAAATCGCTGACACGACTCGATCCGAGGCACTGCCGCCGGCGTCGATCTCGAAATCATCCTGGTCGACGGTCACACCGTCGGCGTTCTGGCCTTCGACCAGCACCATCCGCACCGCCGACGGTGCCATCGACACCCCCAGAACGATGTCCATCACACCTCCCAAGCGATGTTAACGACAGGTAAATACTTAGTCTATCTCAGTTCTATCGGTCGGGGGCGCCTACAGTCCCGGGATACCCGGGATGTCCGGGATGGGAATCTTGATTCCGCCGTGCGGTGGGTGCTGCCACGAACCGCCGTGCCCCCAGTCGTCACCGTGGCCCCAGTCGTCACCGTGGCCCCAGCGGCCCGGCTGCTTCGGCCCCGGGATTCCCGGGCCGCCGGGCACGCCCGGGATCGGGATCCCGGGAAGGATCGGCGGCAGCCCCGGTGGAGGTGGCGGC
>CAZPZQ010000293.1:0-4607 GCA_964590745.1 uncultured Mycobacterium sp.
CTGGAACCACGGATGGGTGTCGGAGGTGTGGTTCATCACAAGGTCGGTGATGATCCGGATGCCCCGCCGATGCGCGGCGTCGAGCAGGGCGACGAAGTCGTCGACCGTGCCGAACTCGGGCAGCACTTTGTAGAAGTCCCGGATGTCGTAGCCGCCGTCGCGCAGCGGCGAGTCATAGAACGGCGGCAGCCACAGGCAGTCGACGCCGAGCCACTGCAAGTAGTCCAGCCGTTCGGTCAGGCCGCGCAGGTCACCGATGCCGTCGGCGTTGGAGTCGTAGAACGCCCGGACCAGCACCTCGTAGAACACCGCGCGCTTAAACCAGGTGTGGTCGGCCGGCAGCACCGTCGCGTCGCCGAAGTCGTCGGCGGTGGGGTGCTCAACCACACCGCCCTCGATGCGGCTGCCCTCGGCGGGATCGGGCGGACTCGGCAGCCCCTGATCGACCCCGCCCACCGTGTCATCACCACCCTTGGTCAAGCCCACACCTTCACACGTACCCCGGCCGGGCCGCAATGACTCAGCGGGGACCAGGTGTCAGCCGGCCGGCCCGGGCGCCAGGGTGATGTTGACGGTGCGCTCGCCGGACGGGCCGTGCAAACTCAACGCGATACTGTCGCCGGGGTGGTGCTGGTCCAGCAGGCTGGTCAGGTCGGTGGCAGTGTTCACCGGCTTGCCGTTGACCGCGGTGATCACGTCGTGCTCGGCGATCCCCGCTGCCGCGGCCGGTGTATCGGCCAGCACCTGCAGCACCTCCGCGCCGCCGGGGCCGTCCGCCACGCCGACACCCAGAAATCCAGTGGGCCCGACGTGCACGGCGCCGGACGGGACGCCGGAGCGGATCTGGCCGGCGATGGCCATCGCCTGGTCGATCGGGATGGCATAGCCGTCGCCGCCGAACTGGAAGTTCTCCGACGCCGCGGTGTTCATGCCGATCACCTGGCCCGCGCCGTTGACCAGCGGTCCGCCCGAGTCGCCGGGGCGGATCGGGGTATCGGACTTGATCATGTTGGTCAACGTCTCGGAGCTACCGGTCAAGGTGTCAGACGCCGTGACGGTCTCGTTCAGCGCGGTGATGCGACCGGGAACCGCGGTGGGGGCACCGCCGGCACCGCCGGCATTGCCCATCGCGACCACCGGTTCGCCGATCGCGAGCCCGGACGCGCTGCCGATGTTGGCGGTCGGCAGATTGCCGGCACCGCGCAACTGCAGCACCGCGACATCGTGGCTGCGGTCGTAACCGAGTACGTCGACGTCGTAGGTTTGGCCATTACCGATGGCGGACGCGGTGATTCCGGTCGCCCCGGCGATGACGTGGTTGTTGGTCAGCACCACGCCGCTCGGGTCGATGACGATGCCGGTGCCGGCCCCCACTGCGCTGTGATAGCCCATCTGGGTGTCGATATTGACCACGGCCGGTCCGACTTGAGCGACCATTGCCGCGGGGTCCAGCGGCGGCGCCGGCAACACCGGTGCGGCCTGCACCGGCACGGTGGCCAGTGCCAGTCCGGCTGTGACAGCCAGCAGGCTGAGTAACCACCGCCGTCCACCGCGACGCAGTCCGCTCATCGAGTTACCTCCTGCAAATCTGGTCGCGGTTTCATACGCGAAGCAAACATCGCCAGCGTACCCGAACCAAGAAAGCTGGCAATATCCGATAGAGTTCTACAACGGTATCGCCGCAGTTTGCTACCGCCATGTCGGTGGCCGCCACAGACGATTAATAAGCTGATGCGATGGCTGGATTCGACCCGCAGGGTTGGTTTGCACGGGCTCCGGTGGCGCGGCTCGCCACCGTGGCACCGGGCGGCGCACCCCACCTGGTGCCGATCGTCTTCGCGCTCGACAACGATGTCATCTACACCGGCGTGGACGCCAAACGCAAGACCACCCAGCGGCTGCGCCGACTGGCCAATATCGAGTCCGATCCGCGGGTCAGCCTACTGGTCGACCACTACGCCGACGACTGGACGCAGCTGTGGTGGGTGCGTGCCGACGGCGTGGCCGTCATCCACCGCGACGGGCCTGACGTGCGGCACGGGCATCAGCTGTTGCGCGCCAAATACCCGCAGTACCAATCGGTTGGGCTGCACGGGCCGGTGATCACGATCGTCGTGCGGCGCTGGGTCAGCTGGCAGGCTTAAGCGGCGCAGACCCGCTGGCCACCGCCGACCCAGCGTCGGCCGCCGGTTGCTGCGGTGCCGCCCGTTCCAGGAAGCGCAACAGTTCCACCGGGAACGGCAGCACCACTGTGGAGTTCTTCTCCGCGGCAACCTCGACCACCGTCTGCAGCAACCGCAATTCCAGTGCCGCCGAATGGTCCGACATCACCTTCGCGGCCTGGGCCAGCTTGTGCGACGCCTGCAGTTCGCCGTCGGCGGTGATCACCCGGGCTCGCCGTTCCCGCTCGGCTTCGGCCTGCCGCGACATGGACCGCTTCATCGACTCGGGCAGCACCACGTCCTTGATTTCCACCCGGTCGATGTGAATACCCCAGCCCAGCGCCGGGCTGTCGATCATCAGTTCCAGCCCCTGATTCAGGCCCTCCCGGTTGGACAGCAGATCATCGAGGTCGCTCTTGCCGATGATCGACCGCAGCGATGTCTGAGCCACCTGCCCGATCGCGGACATGAAGTCCTGCACATCAACCGCCGCCCGCACCGGGTCGGCGACGTTGAAATAGATCACCGCGTCCACCCGGACCGTCACGTTGTCTCGGGTGATGCCGTCCTGCGCCGGAACCGGCATGGTGATGATCTGCATGTTCACCTTCTCCAGCCGATCCGCGACCGGTACCAGCCACACCAGTCCGGGTGCGCGAACCTCATCCAGTACCCGGCCGAACCGGTAGACGACGCCCCGCTCGTATTGCTTGATGACCCGAAAATTGGTCAGCCCCACCAGTGCCGCGAAACCAATCGCGGTGGCTAACACATATCCGACAACCATGATGACCTCGATTCGACTGAGCCGGAGCCGTCGACTGGCCGCACCGGCCGGATCCCGTGAGACCAATTGTCCCACCGCATTTTTTCTGCCTCAACAACGCGGCTCCACAGCACCGCGCCGCCGCTTCGGCGAATTCGGCCGCGCCAGGCGGTCTTGTGCTCGACGATGGTTGAGGGAAGGGTGACTTGTCAGGAGGAGCGCCATGGGCGATCAGCAGGAGCGGCGGGTATGAGCGACAAGACGGCGGGGTGGCGAAGTGCCGCACCTACCGCGGACGGCCCGGCCAACATTCGCAACGTGGTGCTGGTTGGTCCGTCCGGCGGTGGCAAAACCACTCTGGTGGAGGCGCTGCTGGTAGCCGCCGGGGTGCTGCCGCGGGCCGGCAGCGTCACCGACGGCACCACCGTCTGCGATTACGACGACGCGGAAATCCGCCAACAGCGGTCGGTCGGACTGGCGGTGGCCGCGCTGTCGCACGACGACATCAAAGTCAACCTGATCGACACCCCAGGCTATGCCGACTTCGTCGGCGAACTGCGGGCCGGTCTGCGCGCCGCCGATTGCGCACTGTTCGTCATCGCCGCCAACGAGGACGTCGACGATCCGACCAAGTTGCTGTGGGAGGAATGCAGCCAGGTCGGCATGCCGCGCGCGGTGGTGGTGACCAAACTCGACCACGCCCGGGCAAACTACCCCAGCGCGCTGGCCGCCGCTCAGGCAGCCTTCGGCGGCAAGGTGCTGCCGCTGTACCTGCCGGCCGGGGCCCCGACGGGCGGGACCGACGGTCTGCTCGGGCTGCTGTCCCAAATGCGCTACGGCTACGCCGACGGCAAACGGACGGTGCAGGCACCGGAGTCGACCGAGTTCGACCGGATCGAAGAGCCCCGGAGTGCCCTGATCGAAGCCATCATCGAAGAGTCCGAGGATGAGTCGTTGATGGAACGCTATCTGGGCGGCGAACAGATCGACCCGGCGGTGCTCATCGCCGACCTGGAAAAGGCTATCGCCCGCGGCTCGTTTTTCCCGGTGATCCCGGTGTGCAGTAGCACCGGTGTCGGCACCCTGGAGTTGCTGGAGGTGATCACCAGCGGCTTTCCGTCCCCGCTGACCCCGCTGGAACATGCACGGGCCGAGGCATTCACCCCGGATGGAGTGACGCGCGGCCGGCTGGACTGCGACCCGAACGGGCCGCTGCTGGCCGAGGTGGTCAAGACGACGTCGGATCCCTACGTCGGCAGGGTCAGCCTGGTCCGGCTGTTCTCCGGCACCATCAGGCCCGACATGACGGTTCACGTGTCAGGCCATTTCAGTTCATTTTTCGGCGAGCACAGCAGCCACGCCGACCACGACGAAGACGAACGGATCGGCCCGCTGTCCTTCCCGCTCGGCAAGCAGCAACGACCGGCCTCGGTCGTGGTGGCGGGCGACGTCTGCAGCATCGGCCGGCTGAGCCGGGCGGAAACCGGCGACACCCTCTCCGACAAGGCCGACCCGCTGGTGCTCAAACCGTGGACGATGCCCGAGCCACTGCTGCCGGTCGCGGTCGCACCGCACGCCAAAGCCGACGATGACAAACTGTCGGTCGGGTTGGGGCGGTTGGCCGCCGAAGATCCCAGTTTGCGGATCGAGCAGAACCCGGAAACCCATCAGACCGTGCT
>CAZPZQ010000294.1:0-4604 GCA_964590745.1 uncultured Mycobacterium sp.
CGTGCTGAGCTGGGGCCGGCTCTGGGAACTGTCCGACGACCAGTGTAACGCCGTTATCGACGTCAACCTGACCGGCACCTGGCGCACCCTGCGCGCCGTCGTACCCGAGATGATCAAAGCGGGCAACGGAGGCTCGATCGTGGTGGTCAGCTCGTCCGCAGGGTTGAAGGCCACCCCGGGCAACAGCCACTACTCGGCGGCCAAACACGGACTGGTGGCGCTGACCAACTCGCTGGCGCTGGAAGCCGGTGAGTACGGGATTCGGGTCAATTCCATTCACCCGTACTCAGTCGGCACCCCGATGATCGAGCCGGAAGCCATGGCACGGATCTTCGCCCAACACCCCAGCTATCTGCACAGCTTTCCGCCGATGCCGGTGCAGGCCAACGGTTTTATGACGGCCGAGGAGGTGGCAGAGGTGGTGGTGTGGCTGGCCGGCGACGGCTCGGGCACGCTGTCCGGAGCGCAGATACCGGTCGACAAAGGCGCCTTGAGGTATTAGTGGCGTGGTGTCGATGAGTCAGCCGGTGGCGGGTACACCTCCAGCGTGCAGCACTTCACCGAGCCGCCGCCCTTGAGCAGTTCGGTCATGTCGATGCCGATCGGAACGAACCCGGCTACCCGCAGCTGCTCGGCGAAACGCGTTGCGGCGTACGGGTGGACGACGTGACGACCATCCGATACCACGTTCAGGCCGAAGACATCGGCGTCGGCTCGGCCCACCGGGATGGCAGCCGGGAACAGCTCGCGCAGCTGAGCGCGGGACCGATCGGCGAACGCCGGTGGATGGTAGGCGATCGTGGTGTCATCGAGTACCGCCAGCGCGGTGTCAAGGTGGTAGAAGTGCGGATCGACCAACTCCAGGCTCATCACCGGCAGCCCGGTGATAGCGGCGACTTCAGCGTGTGCTCGGACATCGGTGCGAAAACCCGTGCCCGCCAGGATGGTTCCGTTTACCAGCAGCAGATCGCCCTGGCCTTCGTTGACGTGCCGGGTGTGCACCGTTCGATATCCCTTGGCGGCCAGCCATTCCGCGTAGACGACGGATTCCGGGGCACGCTGGTGGTGCTTGAACCGGGTGATGATCGCGGTGTCGCCGACGATCAGTCCGGCGTTGGCGACGTAGACCATGTCCGGCAGCCCGGCGACCGGCGGCACCAGATCCACCGGGTGGCCCAGTCGGCGGTAGATGCTGCGCAGTTGTTCCCATTGCGCGACCGCGACGGCGGTGTCCACCGGTGTACCGGGGTCCATCCACGGATTGATCCGGTAGTCGACGCCGAAATAGCTGGGTTCGGTCATGATGTAGTGCCGGGTACGGCTGCTGCGCTGCGGTGCCGTGTCCGCTGCGGCGTTACTCGCTGTCGCGGTGCCCGGCTCGCCAGGATCCGGGAAGGCCGCCATAGCCCCACGTTACGTGGATGGGTTTGGTCGCCGGTAGCGGTGGCGTGTCGTCTGGTCGGCGATGAGCGGTAGTGGCATTGTCGTCGTCGGCGGCGGGTTGGCGGCGGTGCGAACGGCGGAGGAGCTGCGCGGCCTCGGCTACCCGGGGGCGATCACCTTGGTCAGCAACGAGGCTCAGCTGCCCTATGACCGGCCTCCGCTGTCCAAGGAGGTGCTGCGCGGTGAGCGCGACGACTCGACACTGGAGCCGCGCGACTTCTACGAAGAGCACGACATCACGCTGCGCCTTGGTTGCGGCGCCCGCAGCGTCGACACTGACACCCAGACGGTGACCCTGGAAGACCGCACGGTGTTGCGCTACGACCAGTTGGTGGTCGCCACCGGTTTGGTGCCGCGGCGCATCCCGGCCTGGCCGGCGCTGGACGGGGTTCTGGTGTTGCGGACGATCGACGACAGTCTGGCGCTGCGTCGGCAGGCCCGAACCGCGCGGCGCGCAGTGGTCGTCGGCGCCGGTTTCATCGGTTGCGAGGTCACCGCCAGCTTGCGCCGGTTGGGCGTCGACGTGGTGTTGGTGGAACCGCAGCCGGCGCCGTTGACGGCGGCGTTGGGCGAGCAGATCGGCGGGCTGGTGGCCCGGCTGCATCGCGACGAGGGGGTGGACGTTCGCACCGGGGTCGGGGTGGCGGCGGTCCACGGTGCGGGGCGGGTCGACAGGGTTGTACTCACCGACGGCAGTGCGCTGCACGCTGACTTGGTGGTGGTCGGGATCGGGGCGCGGCCGGCGGTCGTGTGGTTGACCGGCAGCGGCATCAAGGTGGAGGGGGTTGATAGCGGCATCGTCTGCGATGCGGCCGGACGCACCAGTGCGCCGAATGTGTGGGCGGTGGGCGATGTGGCGTTCTGGCGCGGCTACGCGGGCCACCAAGCGCGGGTGGAGCATTGGAGCAACGTCGTCACCCAGGCGAGGGTGTTGGCACCGGCGATGCTCGGGCGGGACGTGCCGCCGGATCTGGTTGTCCCGTATTTCTGGAGTGATCAGTACGACGTGAAAATTCAGTGCCTCGGCGAGCCGCGGCCCACCGACACGGTGCATCTGATCGATGACGACGGGCACAAGTTTCTCGCCTACTACGAGCGAGACGGAACTGTGGTCGGCGTCGTCGGAGCGGGCATGCGCAGCAAGGTGATGCAAGCCCGGGCCAAAATCGTTGCGCGGGCATCGATTTCCGATCTTCTCTAAACGCGCTGGGACACGACGATGACCCTAGTCGAGCCCGGCGCGGATGGCGTCGAAGGCGTCGCCGAGGGCCTGCGGCAGCGCCAGTGACTCGTCGTCCAGCCACTGCTGGTAGGCGCTCAGCGCCACCCCGAGCAACACCCATGCGACGGTCTGGGGCAGTAACTCGCTCGGCTTTGATCTGGTGCGTCTGGCCACGAATTCAGCGATCACCGACCGCCAGCCGGCATACATCGTCATCGAATACGCCTGGAGTTCGTCGGTCCGCAGAATCACCTGCATCCGCCGCCGATGCCGCGTCGTCTCGCACTCGTCAAAGGTGTTGAACGCCAACAGCGCCGACCGCAACGCGTCGCCCAGCGGAACGTCGGGCGCGATCCGGTCCAGCAAGTGACGCAGATGTTGCAGGTGCGCGTCGAAGTCGCCCCACAAGATCGCGTTCTTCGACGCGTAGTAGCGAAACAGCGTCCGTCGGCCAATGCCGGCAGCGTGTGCGACGTCGTCGACGCTCACCGCGTCGAAGCCGCGCTCGACGAACAAGTCGATGGCCACATCGGTGATGTGTTGGGGCGTGGTGGACCGGCGACGGCCCACCCGGCGGGCGGTTTCTGGTCGGGTCACGCAATCCGCTTCCGTTATGGCACTCGATGTCATATCCTTACCCGGGATTGTGACCGATCCGACACTGAATTGTCGAACCTCGTGCAACGAAAGGCCAGCGTGATGGACCAGAACCAGCAGACCAGCACCGAAAGCGTCACCGACACCGAACTCGTCGCCGAAAGCCTGGTCGAAGAGGTATCCATCGACGGCATGTGCGGGGTCTACTGATCGTGCCTACCCAAGCCAGCCGGCCGCGCACCGAGGCGGGCTTCGACCCGGACCGCGGCTGGCGGCTGCATCCGCAGGTGTCGGTCCGGCCGGAACCATTCGGTGCACTGCTGTATCACTTTGGCACCCGGCGGTTGTCGTTTCTGAAAAACGACGTCATCGTCGCGGTGGTGAAATCGCTAGACGACCATCCCGACGCGCGATCGGCCTGCCGGGCAGCCGGAGTCGACAGCACTTCGGAGTCCGGCTATTTCAGCGCGCTGACGGTGTTGGCGGAGTCGAACATCTTGATCCCCAACGACGCGACCGAGACTGAGGAACCAGCATGACGACCGCCACCGCCGCTCCCCGACTCGTCGAGCAGTTCGAGCGGGGTCTCGACGCGCCGATCTGCCTGACCTGGGAGTTGACCTATGCGTGCAACCTGGCGTGCGTGCACTGCCTGTCCGCGTCGGGCAAACCCGACCCACGGGAGCTGACCACCCGACAATGCAAGGACATCATCGACGAGCTGGAACGCATGCAGGTGTTCTACGTCAATGTCGGTGGGGGAGAACCCACTATCCGGCCCGACTTCTGGGACTTGGTGGAGTACGCCAACGCGCATCGCGTCGGGGTGAAATTCTCCACCAACGGCGTCCGGATCACTTCCGAGGTGGCCGAGCGGCTGGCCGCCAGCGACTACGTCGACGTGCAGATCTCGCTGGACGGCGCCACCGCCGAGGTCAACGACGCCATCCGGGGACCGAACTCCTACAACATGGCTATCCGAGCACTGGAAAACATGGCCGCCGCCGGATTCACCGACACCAAGATCTCCGTCGTCGCCACTCGGCACAACATCGACCAGTTGGACGACTTCGCCGTTTTGGCAGACCGCTACGGCGCCACCCTGCGAATCACCCGGCTGCGCCCGTCGGGTCGCGGCGTCGACGTCTACGAGGAACTGCGCCCCACCGCCGAACAACAGGTGCAGTTGTACAACTGGCTGGTCGCCAAGGGCGAGCGGGTGCTGACCGGCGACTCGTTCTTTCACCTGTCTCCGCTCGGCCAGCAGGGTGCGCTGGCCGGGCTGAACATGTGTGGGGCCGGCCGGGTGGTCTGTCTGATCGACCCGATCGGCGACGTCTAC
>CAZPZQ010000295.1:0-2861 GCA_964590745.1 uncultured Mycobacterium sp.
ACACATGCGCCTCGTGGATGGTGATCGCGGGAGTGCCTCTGCCGGTCATTCAGGCGCACCTTGGCCACGAGTCGATTAACACCACCATCGGCCTGTACACCCATCTTGACCGCCGCAGCGGAGAGCTGGCGGCCGATGCGATCGCCGCGGCTCTGGCTTTGTGAGCCGAATGGCTTTGGCGCGCAACGTGTAGTCCAGTCGCAGTGAAATGCCACCTCGCCGATAGCTGAGAGGATGATCGGCGTCCATAGATCCCTGCGGCTCAAATAGGGCGGGGTGGCAGATGTCGACTATAGGATGACTATAGGATGTAATTGACTGTGGCACTGTGTAATTCAACTTCATCTCCTTGACTAGGTGAGCATAGACGCTTAACCTGGCAAGTGGAAAACCGCGGCGGATGCGTCAGACATCGGCGGGAGTACCAGATCATCCGGGCCGACGAGCGCAGGGGGTACCGGGTGGCGTGATTACGGGTCCGGCGCACCAGGTAGCTCAGCGCCGATTCATGTGCATCGCAACGCATATGCCTCGCGTAGTCCACGCACATCGCTCCCGGAGGCCCCCTTGTCCGCGAAGTTTCGCCACGAACGTGCCCGTGTCGCCGTGCTCAGTCGCTACCGCGACCCTAGTGACCCCGAGTTGGTAGCCGCGCGCATGCGCATGCGCGAGGAGGTCTTGGTCGACGCTGTGGCCAAGGCGCTTACCGACGCCACGCCGCTGAGTTCCGAACTGCTGAACCGGATCGTCGGCCTTCTGGCCGACAGCGAGGAATCGGAATGAGCCTCACCACCTTCTCGGTCGCCCAGGTCGTCGAACAAATCGGTGCCCCGAGTGAGCGCTGGGTGATTGAGCAGCTGAGATCGGGTCGGTTCCCCGGAAGGAAGATGGGACGGCGCTGGCGGATGACCGAAGAGGACGTGATAGCGGCACTGGAAGTGTCCCGATACAACCCGCCAGAAACCGGCGAGTCGGCAGTCAGAGCGGTAACCGGTTTGACCCCCACCAGCCGCCGAAACATCGCAGGCGTCTAGGTGGCCTTCACGGCGGTCGGAGAGTTCACGGGACTGGTCGGCATCGAACCCGGTGCGCGCCATCGCGGCCATGGCTAGACGCGCCCACGCTGGTGTCGAAGGGCAAGGGTTCCGGACTCGCACTCTCGGGCGGTGCCAACCTCGCAGAACTCATCGAGTTGCGGGAGTTCGGGCAGGCGCTGAGTGACGACGAACGCTTACGCGGATGCGGACGAACGATCCGGCGGGGCAACGTCGGAGCCGCTGATGAGGTCCTCGACACGATCATCTCCTGCGGTCGCGCGTGGTTGTGCCCGGTCTGCGGGTATCGGGATGCCTGCGCGAAGTCGCGAAACCTGGCCGACACGCTCAGTCGGTGGGCGTCTCAGGGAGGCTCAATCGGCCTTCTGACCTTGACCCAGCAGCACACGGCCGACGACGGGTTAGGAGCGCTCTGGGGCCGCCTGGAGTCCGGTTGGGCTGCACTGGTGCGGGGCTCGGGCTGGCGGACCGACCGAGAGGCGTTCGGCCTTCGCGGATACGTCCGGATCACGGAGGTGGTCCACCATCTGGACCACGGCTGGAATGTGCACCTGCACGTCCCGCTGCTGTTCGATCGCGCCCTCGACAGCGGGCAGTTGTGTGAGCTGGAGGACCACCTCACCGCCCGGTTCGTTCGCGGGGTCAAGGCGGCTGGCGGCTGGGCGTGGCGGAACGGCCAAAAACTCAGCCTGGTGCAGCCCGGTTCGGAACGTCGCACTGCGTGGTACTGCGCTAAGGGCTCGACTTCGTCCGCGCACGGGAGTTCTCGCACACCGATGATGATCTTGTCCGATCTCAAGAAGACCGGGGACGGTTTGAAGCTGTGGTCGGAGTTCAGCGGGGCGGTCAGCACGGTTAAGCGACGGCGTTACAGTCCATCTCATAACTTGGGGGCTGGGCGTCCGGACTGTTCGTCCACCCAAGCGGGCAGGTAGAACGTCGCCTTGGGGGCGGTCGCGTCTAAGAACGGCAGGCACTATTTCTTGATCCCTTTGACGTTTAATACGACTCGACGCCCTCAAGCTGTCTTGATCGGCGGCATTGGAGATATGAGCAGTGAGATGCCCGACTGTAGTTATGTAACAAGTTGCTCGCGGTGCCACGGCAGGCAGCCTACTCAAAAGTCCTGCAAGACAAGCATTTCACAACGAGTGAAGCATAAATGTAGTCCTACAGTGAGATGCCACTAGACACCCTGCGGCAGCGATATCGATAGTCAGGCCCACCTGGCCGAGTCAGCCAACTGAATCCCCCCGGCGTGTCCGGAGACTCCGTTCCTTGGAAAGGATGGAGTGAACCGGCGGGGCCGACTTCGTATGCTGAGATTGATGGGTGGAGGAGGGCGGGGATGCTGAAGGAAGTCTTCAAGGAGTGCCCGCTTTGTCACCGAAGGGTCAGGGCACACCCCCTGACGGGGCGTTTCGTTGCCCACAGCCCGAGGCGGGGCAAGCCCAAAGATTGCCTGGGCATTCTCAACACAGAGCGCGGAGCCATCATCGCGGCAAGTGACGCTGAGCGTCCTATTGGACGCGACCGAGATCACCGCACCGTTTCCGCTGGGCTGCCCACACTCGGCAAGAAGTAGCAGCAGACGGTTTCTAACCGGCCTTATGCGGGCTGCCCCACTCGGCCTAATGCCGCGATGTCGTGCGGGGTTCCACGCCGCCGTGTCTCGAAAACGATGGGTTGATGCGACTGCGACAGTTTTCGCTGACGAGCGCCGTTCCCAGGCTCAACAGGCATCTCAGATGTCTTGAAAACCCGTCGCATAACCTGTATTCTCAAAACCGGGTAATCAACGGGACT
>CAZPZQ010000295.1:2871-4568 GCA_964590745.1 uncultured Mycobacterium sp.
GGTGTGGAAGCTCGACCGGCTCGGGCGCAACACCCAGCACGTGCTGGCCGTCGTGGATCAACTCACCTCGCGGGGGATAGGGTTCCGCAGCCTGACTGAGGGCCTGCACACCGACGGGCCGATGGGCAAGGCGATGCTGACCATCATGGCCGCCTTCGCCCAGCTGGAGCGCGACACCATGATCGAGCGGACCCGCGCAGGGCTGGCCGCTGCCGCCGCGAATGGACGCAAGGGGGGTCGACCCCGCAAGGTCGATGACGCCGACGCAGCCAAGGCGCGCAGCCACCGGGAGAAAGGCATCGCGGCCACCGACATCGCCAAGATGCTGGGCGTCTCTCGCGCCACCGTGTACCGCTACCTCGCAGAGACTGCTGCCTGACCGCCTCGCCTGAAGCTACTGCTCTTCAAATCCGGACTGCTCGAACTTGAGGGTGCGGGCGTTCTCGGAGACCGTGCGGATCTTGGCGTCGTCGAACCCGTCACGGGCAACGGCGGTGATCTCCAGCCGAACTTCTAGATCGACGCCGTCGACGGCGGCCAGGTGCTGGATCACCTCGGAGGTGATGCGGCCGAAGTCGCGGGCGTAGAAGTTCGGGTCGAGCTTGGCGGTGCCGAAGAACAGGGTCTTGTCCACCCGCGGCGGTACCGGTGGATGTGGTCCCGGATCTGGCCCTGGTGCGGGGCCCGGGCCAGGTGCAGGTTCTGGCTCGGGGCCGGGTTTGGGTTCGCGGTCCCGCTGGTCGATGGCCCGCTTCGGCTCGACGAGCAGCAGGGAATCCACCGTCGCGGGTGAGACACCAGCGCCGTCGGTCGGCAGCACCAGGCCGGTGTAGGTGCCGCCGTCGAAGCCGTCGGCGAGGGCGAAGCCTTGGTGTTCCCAGTCGATTGGGGCGTCCAGGGCGGAGAGCACGCCGTCTTGCAGGACGGTGCGATCGCGCAACCGGGCGAGGTAGGGGTAGGTGGTGTAGTAGTCCCAGAGTGCGCCGAAGCTGATGTGTCCGTCGCGCTCGAACACGGTGTGCAAGGTGGTGTCCAAGTCTAGCCGGATCGCTCCGGAGGCGCGGCGCAGCACCAGTTCGGACTTGTCGACCAGCCGCTTGGCGGTGCGCTGCGCGAGGTCCTCACTGCTGCCCTCGGCCTTGATCGCCTCCAAGTGCAGCGGGCGGGTTGGATCGGGCTGGGTGGGTACCAGCGCCCAGTGGTAGGCCCCGAGTAGCCGGTCGGCCAGGGTGCGGTCAGTGCGCTTGACGCGCTCCTCGGCTTGTCCGCGTTGCTGGGCGGTCAGCCCGAGTACTCCGTCGGCGTTCTCGCGGACGTACTTCCACGCCAGGTACTCGCGCACCGAGGCTTGCAGCTCTTCGTAGCGGGCGGAGTCCGCGGCCAGGAACACCAGCATGTTGCGGTGCACCCGCGCCCCGGCACCTTTGCGGTCCAGGACATCGGTGGCCCAGGTGACCGCCGGGGACTCACCACCTTGGCGGCGGTCGTAGACGTGCGCCGGGGGCACCAGCACCAGGCGCACTTCCTGGCTGTCGGGGACGTCCCCGGGGTGATCGGGGGCGATGTGCACCGCGACAAAGCCGTCCGGGCTGGGCTTGCGGTGCTCACCCAGGCGGCGCACGACTTCAAGCCAGACGTCTTCGTCGTGGAGGCGTTCGGCGTAGTCGCGGGCGGTGCGGGTGGTGTTGGCCTGGGTG
>CAZPZQ010000296.1:0-4501 GCA_964590745.1 uncultured Mycobacterium sp.
TGGAGAAGATGGCGTCCAGCCGGGAGATCTCCTTGACGTCGTGGTGCTTGGTCACCACCCAGTAGCCGCCGTCCTTGAAGCCGCCGCTCTTGTCGTCCGGCTGTTCGTTCCACCAGATCGGCGCGGTGTTGCGCAACTCGGTGAGTTCGTCGACGGGGATCCGTTCGGCGTAAATGTCGGGATCGGTGAAATCGAACCCTGCGGGAAGATGGACGGTCGACATCGGCGGCTCCTGGAAATGCAACGTGTTCTAGTGTCAGTAAAACATGGCGCTACCATAGCCAAAAGGCACCGGCATGTCCTCGCTTGTCAGGGTAGTGAAACGTGTTCTAGCCTTTGCTTATGGGGAACCCTGTCATCGTCGAAGCCACCCGCAGCCCGATCGGCAAGCGTAACGGCTGGTTGTCCGGCCTACACGCCACCGAACTGCTCGGTGCGGTGCAGAAGGCGCTGGTGGACAAGGCCGGCATCGACGCGGGCGACGTCGAACAGGTCATCGGCGGCTGCGTCACCCAGTACGCCGAACAGTCCAACAATGTCACCAGAACCTCCTGGTTGACCGCGGGCTTCCCGGACCATGTCGGCGCCACCACCGTCGACTGCCAGTGCAGCAGCGGCCAGCAGGCCAACCATCTGGTTTCCGCACTCATCGCCGCGGGCGCCATCGACATCGGCATCGCGTGCGGCGTAGAGGCGATGAGCCGGGTGGGGCTGGGTGAAAACGCCGGGCCCGCACACAACTGGCGTGCGGCGTCCTGGGACATCGACATGCCCAACCAGTTCGACGCCGCCGAACGCATCGCCAAGCGCCGCGGCCTCACCCGCACCGACGTCGACGCCTTCGGGGTGCGGTCCCAGGTGCTGGCCCAGCAGGCTTGGGCGGAGGGCCGGTTCGACCGGGAAATCTCGCCAATCCAAGCGCCGGTGCTCGACGAGAACAAGCAGCCCACCACCGAATTGCACATGGTCAGCCGTGACCAGGGACTCCGCGACACCACCATGGAGAGCCTGGCAAAGCTGAACCCGGTCATCGAGGGGGGGATCCACACCGCTGGCACGTCGTCGCAAATTTCTGACGGCGCAGCGGCGGTGTTGTGGATGGACGAGGACAAGGCCCGGGCGCTCGGGTTAACCCCGCGCGCCAGGATCATCGGCCAGGTGCTCGTCGGCGCCGAACCCTATTACCACTTGGACGGTCCGGTGCAGTCGACGGCCCAGGTGCTGGAGAAGACCGGCATGAAGATCGGCGACATCGATCTGGTCGAAATCAACGAGGCGTTCGCGTCGGTGGTGCTGTCGTGGGCCAGCGTGCACAACCCGGACATGGATCGGGTCAACGTCAACGGCGGTGCGATCGCGCTGGGCCACCCGGTGGGCTGTACCGGCAGCCGGTTGGTCACCACCGCCCTGCACGAGTTGGAGCGCACCGACAAGTCCACCGCGCTGATCACCATGTGCGCCGGGGGTGCACTGTCCGGCGGCACCATCATCGAACGGATCTAGTGACCGCTGTTCCCGCGGGTGACCGCATCGCGGCCGCGCAAGCCTATATCGACGCGCTGGTCAGCCACCGAGCTGACGACGTTCCGTTCGCGCCGCGCTGCACCCGCGTCGAGGCCGGGATCAAGACCGGATTCTCCGGAAACCACCTGCGCCGCAGCTTGAACCGCGGGCCGCAGTACCGGCTGATCGCGGCGGCGACAGCGCCGAAGTTCAGGGTGGACGGCGACGAGGTGCGGGCGAGCTACGACGTGATCACCAAGCCCTCGCTGGCCGGGCGGCGGATCGGTGCGCACATCGACGAGACCTTCGTCATCCCCGCGGGTGACCAGGATGGCTCGGCCAGAATCCACCACATCAGCGCGCGGATCCGCCCGTTCGTCCAGCGTTCCCGGTGAGGCGATGCCGATGTCCGATGCACCCGCGGACTCAATTCCGAGTTGGCGCGTGTCTTGATCAAGTGGGGATCCCGGATCCACACGCGGGCCTACAAGGCCACCAACGGCAGGCTGGGCGGCAAATGGCGACTGGGCAGTCAGCACTTCGGGGATCTCCCGCCCGTGGGCATCTTGACGACGACGGGGCATAAGACCGGTAAACCTCGAGAGTCCCCGCTGCTGCTGTTGCGCGAAGACAGCCGGATCGTCTTGGTGGCCTCACAGGGTGGCCGCGCCATCAACCCGATGTGGTACCTCAACCTCCGAGCCGACCCCCGGATATCGTTTCGGATCCGCGACGAAACGCTGCAGTTGACTGCCCGCGACGCCACCGCTGAGGAACGCGCCCACTCCTGGCCCAAACTTGACGAGGTGTATACCGACTTCGCCGCCTACCGGTCCTGGACTGACCGGGAGATTCCGATCGTGCTCTGCGATCCATAGGCCGCCCGGATCGCCACCGAACCTGCATTCGGTGTGAAACGCAAGGCTTTCAGCTCCTGATGTTCGGTCGGCGCACACCACCGCCCGTGCCGACTAAGACCCCGCGCCGTACACCGGAACCGGCGGGCGCGCTTTGGCCAGCAGGTCGGTCACCACCGGACCCAGCTCAACCGGATCCCAACGGTCGCCTTTGTCGATCTGGGGGCCGTGCGCCCAGCCTTCGGCCACCCGGATCAGACCGCCTTCCACCTCGAAGACCCGGCCGGTGACGTCGCGCGACTCCGCGCTGCCTAACCACACCACCAGCGGCGCGATGTTCTCCGGGGCCATCGCGTCAAAGCCGTGGTCGGGCCTGGCCATCATGTCGGCGAACACGGTCTCGGTCATCCGAGTGCGCGCCGCCGGCGCGATCGCGTTGACCGTCACCCGGTAGCGGCCCAGTTCGGCGGCCGCCACCAGCGTCAGCGCAGCGATCCCGGCCTTGGCGGCCGAATAGTTACCCTGCCCGACGCTGCCCTGCAGACCCGCCCCGGAGGTGGTGTTGATGACCCGGGCGTCAACGTCTTTGCCTTCTTTGGACAACCCGCGCCAGTATGCGGCCGCATGCCTCAAGGTGGCGAAATGTCCCTTGAGATGCACTGCGATCACGGCGTCCCATTCCTGCTCACTGGTGTTGACCAGCATCCGGTCGCGCACGATGCCGGCGTTGTTGACCACGACATCCAACCCGCCGAACGTGTCGATCGCAGTCTGAATCAGCGCCGCGGCCCCGTCCCAGGCGGCGACATCCGAGCCGTCGGCCACCGCTTCCCCGCCGGCGGCGACGATCTCGTCGACCACGGCTTGAGCGGCGCTGCCCCCACTCGCCGGGGATCCGTCCAGACCCACCCCGATGTCGTTGACCACCACTCGGGCGCCTTCGGCGGCGAAGGCCAGCGCATGCGCCCGGCCGATTCCGCCGCCCGCGCCGGTGACGATGACCACCCGGCCGTCGACAAATCCCATGCTGTCTCCTTATTTTCGAGTCGACTTACTTGTTGGCGCTCGATGCTTGCAGGTACGGCGGAGGCTCGCCGCCGCCGTGTACCTCGAGGCTGGCACCGCTGACGTAGGACGCCATATCGGACGCCAGGAATGCTGCAGCCCAACCGATATCCGCTGGCCTCGCCAGCCGGCCGAGCGGTACGGTGGCGGCGACCGCGGCGATCGACTCGGCATCGCCGTAGAACAGTTCAGATTGTTCGGTTTCGACCATGCCGACCACGACCGAGTTCACCCGCACCTTCGGTGCCCATTCCACCGCGAGGGTGGTGGTGAGGTTTTCCAAGCCGGCCTTGGCCGCCCCGTAAGCGGCCGTGCCAGGTGTGGGTCGACGGCCGCTGACGCTACAGATGTTGACGATCGAGCCGCCCTGTGACTGGGTTTGCATCTGCGCATTGGCGTGCTGGGAAACATACAGCGCACCAAGCAGGTTCAGTTCGACGATCTTGCGGCTGAAGTTGGCGGATGCATCGGCGGCCGGTGCATACGGCGAGCCGCCGGCATTGTTGACGACCACGTCGAGTTGGCCGTGCCGGTCGATGACGGTATCGATCAACGCCTGCACGGCGTCGATGTCGCGCACGTCGCAGGGATGGAACTCATAGGGCAGGCCGTCGACCGGGCGGCGAGCACACGTCACCACCACTGCGCCCTGGCCAGCGAATACCGAGCTGATACCCGCTCCGACACCCCGCACGCCGCCGGTGACCAGCACGATCCTGCCGGTCATACCGAGGTTGATCGCGCTGGTCACTGTGCTAGCGTACCAAGCAAGTGCTTGCTCAGGTCAATTAGGGGAATCCGCATGACCATCACCACCAAAACCATCGAGCCGGGAATCGTCACGGTCACGGTGAACTACCCGCCGGTCAACGCCATACCGTCGCGCGGTTGGTTCGACCTCGCTAACACGGTGACCGCCGCCGGCAATGACCCGACCACCCACGTGGTGATCCTGCGGGCCGAAGGCCGCGGCTTCAACGCCGGCGTCGACATCAAGGAGATGCAGCGCACCCGGGCCGAGGGGCACGGGTTCACCGCCCTGATCGATGCCAACCGCGGCTGTTTCGCGGCGTTCC
>CAZPZQ010000297.1:0-4500 GCA_964590745.1 uncultured Mycobacterium sp.
CTCCTCGTAGTCGCTCCCGCACCCCGTCGATGCGGGTTACCGTCCCGCCGCTGCTGCCGTACGACCCACCACTCGGATACCGATTGGTCAGCGGGGAGTAGTACGGCTGCGAGTAAGACCGCGAGTCCGACCGGGACCCGTAGCGGCCCCGGCATGCGGGGCAGTTCGCGGCGGCGCTCGCCGAACGGTGGCCTTCTACTGGGGCAGTACTATTGTGCCACTTCGGCACCTCCACTTCTCGCACCCTCACGGTGCGTCTCTGAGGTGAGGAGTGCCGGGGTTGGGATACGGTGGCAGTCTCACGTGCATGACCGCGCCCCGCTATCGGCACTCTCGCGCCCCGCCGGTGGCGGGGCGCGTTACTTTCCGCCGAAGCGGATTGCATCGTCCAGTATGGCCGTATGGTCCGACACCACGCGGACGGCGCGCCGTGGCGTGTTAGGAACATCTTGTATGCCGATAGCGAACAAACCCCCATATATTGGGGTTTGGTACAGCAGAATGTTGTAGTAACCCATGGGAATCTATGTGATTGCTGTGAGAAATCGTGGCGGTGGTGTCTCGTTGCCCGTTTGCGTTTGGGGAGCAGTGGCCTACGGTTCACGCCACCGCGGGGAACATACCGGTGGAGTGAAGTAGCCAGGCGAGGAGTGGGGTGGCCAGCTGGGTGGAGACATCCCCGTCGGGAGTTCGGTCACCGTGTCCGGTTTGTGTCCGGTCGTCGGACGAGTGGCCTGCGCCAGACGCGCTCAGTGCGCCGCATACGACGCATAGAAGCAGATAAACTGCAGGTCAGCAGTCATTTTGTCCGCCACACGCGGAAGGTCACTGGTTCGATCCCAGTCGGGACCACCCAGTCGAGCCCGCGATGCGGCTCGGCGAGATCACGCCATCTCGGGTGCGTTCAAGTGCGCGATCGCGAGGTCGAACTCGCCGACGTCCAGCACCTCGGCGGCCATCTCGTTGACGGCATCCGCCCAGATCGTCTGCTCGGCGTCACGGTTCGCCCGCATCGTCGCGGTGTCATGGAAGCTGATCGACGACACCGCCCGCCCGGATGCCCGGTCCACCATCAGGCTGGCACTGCGGAAGCCGGCCAGGTCCTCGAACTGGGGCAGCAGCGCCAGCTTGTAGGTGTCGACCAACTGGTCCAGGTCTGCCGGGTCGGCGCGCAGCCAGGTGGCACGCACGCTGGCGCCGCGGTCGGACGGGTGCTCGCGGCGCAACACGGCGATCTCCCAGTCGGAAGTCTCGGCGGTGGCCCGGAAGACCCGGGTCGCGTTCTCGCGGAGTTCGTCGGCTTTGTCTGCACTGATCCGCAGCGCCTTCTCGTCGAGCCACGATGAGGTGATAATGCACCGCCCGCCGGCCCGGTCGATGAGCATAGACAGACCCGCGCACCCGGTGATGTCGGCCAGACCCGGCATCACCACGTTGCGGACGTGCTTGATGCCCTCGTCGATAAACGACGGACTGGCATAAATAGTGGAAGAGCGTGCAAACATTGCCGGCCTCCATAAGGTCGGGGCGGCACCCCGGCGATGCCGCCGGTTACCGTCCACTGTGCCCGGCCTTGGTCGCTCCTTCAACGTTACTGACGAGTCGGGTCCGACCCGCCGCGACGCGTGACCGTGGTTCGGCGGCTGCTGCCGGCTCAGCCGGTCGGGTCGGCTTCGCGGTGGCCCCGCGCTTCCAGTTCGGCGACCGTGCCGGCAATGCGGTCTCGCAGCATGATGACGCCGGCAACACCGATGACTATCGCGAAAACCAATGCGATCCAAGAGAATCGGGCCAGCCACCGCTCGGCGGCAAGTCCCGCGAAGTACACCAACGCGGTGGTGCCGCCGGCCCAGCACACCGCACCGGAAATATTGGCGACCAGAAAGCGTGGATACCGCATTTTCAGCGCCCCGGCCAGCGGGCCGGCCAAGATCCGCAGCAATGCCACGAACCGGCCGAAAAACACCGCCCAAACGCCCCAGCGGGCGAACAGCCGCTCGCCGAAAGCGACGTGGCCGGGACCGAAGTGCCTGGGGAAACGCCGGCCCAGCCAGTCGAACAGCGGCATACCGAACCGGCGACCGATCGAATAACCGATCGAATCGCCGACCACCGCGCCGATCACCGCCGCCGCACCGACACCGGCCGGGTGCACGGCCAGGTCGTCTCGGGACGACAACAGCGCCGCACCGACCAGCATGATCTCCCCGGGCAGCGGGATGCCGAGGCTTTCCACCCCGATCACCGTGCCGACCATGAGATAGACCAGTACCGGCGGGATCGACTGCAGCAACACGTCCACCGGCATGCGGCCCAGCATGCCCGACTCGGCCTTGTAGCGTTGGCCTGGCGCGCCCGAACGCGCCGCCGACTAGAGGAGCGGCAGTGGAATTCAACATCGCCCGGGTGTTCTCGGCCGTGGCCGCGGCCAACCCGGACCGCGACTGCATCGTGTTCGGCGATCGTCGGTTCAGCTACGCGCAAATCGACGACCACGCCCACCGGCTGGCCCGGGCGCTGCACGGGTGGGGCCTGGGGATCCGCCGGGAACGCGCCGAACTGGCTGATTATGAATCCGGGCAGAGCCACGTCGCGGTGTATCTGGTCAACGGCAACGAATACCTGGAGGGCATGCTCGGTGCCTACTACGCGCGGGCCGCTCCGTTCAACGTCAACTATCGCTACGTCGCCGACGAGTTGGTTCAGCTGCTGACCGATGCCGCCGCCGAGGCGGTGATGTATCACGCGCGGTTCGGTCCGGCGCTGGCGCAGGCCCTGGACCAGGCTGCCGATCGGTTACCGCCGATGCCGCTGATCCACGTCGATGACGCCTCCGGCAACGAGCCGTTGCCGGGCGCGGTCCGCTACCGCGAGTTGCTGGCAAGCACCCCCACCGACCCGCTGGACGTGGTGCCGTCCCCGGACGATCTGTACCTGCTGTACACCGGCGGCACCACCGGCATGCCCAAGGGTGTGCTGTGGCGCCAGCACGATATCTACATGAACACGATGGGCGGACGGGTGTTCGGCACCGGTGAGTCGGTCACCAGCCTGGACCAGATCGTGCAGCGTTCCCGGCTCGGCGGCCCCGGGTCGATGACGGTGGCGCCGCTGATGCACGGGGCCGGGCAGTGGGCGGCGTTCCTCACCATCCTGGGCGGTCGGCCGTTCGTGATGTCGGCAGCGACCGATCGGTTCGACCCCGCCGACGCCTGGGCGCTGGCCAGCCGCGAACGGGTGGCATCGATGTCGATGGTCGGGGATGCGTTCGGCCGGCCGTTGGCCGACGCGCTGGAAGCCGGCGACTACGACCTCTCCGCGCTCGCCGTGCTGCACAGCGGCGGCGCTACTCTCACCGCGCGGGTCAAACAGCGGTTCCACGACTTGCTGCCGCACGTGACGATCCTCGATGCCGGCGGGTCATCCGAGGCCGGCGCCCAGATGGGCCAGTCGTCCAGCCGCGGCCAGCCGGCCAGCGGCCGGTTCGTGCCCAATGCCGGTGCGGTGGTGGCGAGCGCCGACCTGACCCGCATCCTCAAGCCCGGTGACGACGAGATCGGCTGGCTGGCGCAGCGCGGCTTCGTCCCGCTCGGCTACCTCAATGACCCGGACAAAACCGCACGCACCTTCCCGATCATCGACGGCATCCGGTATTCGGTCCCGGGCGACCGCGCCCGCTGGCACGCTGACGGCGGCATCGAACTGCTCGGCCGCGATTCGGTCACCATCAACTCCGGCGGCGAAAAAATCTTCGCCGAAGAGGTCGAGGCCGCCATCGCGCGACATCCGGCTGTCTACGACGTCGTCGTGGTGGGCCGGCCCAGTGAGCGCTGGGGCAGCGAGGTGGTCGCCGTGGTCCAGTTGGCCGACGGAGCCCACGCCGACGCCGAGCAGATCATCGCCGCGGCGGCCCACCACATCGCCCGCTACAAGCTGCCCAAAGATGTGGTGTTCTGTCCCCGGGTGCAGCGCTCACCGTCCGGCAAGCCCGACTACCGGTGGGCGAAAGCGCAAGCCGCCGCATCGAATTAGCCCGCCGCTCGAGTCAGGGGTTACGCGGGCGGGCTGGCTGGCGCCGGTCGGTCTTCGGTCAGTCGTCGGTGACGAACTGCGGCTTCCGCTTTTCCCGGATCGCGGCCAGCCCTTCGCCGACATCCGGACCGCTGAAGCCGAGAAACTCCAGCCCGAGTGCGGTTTCGAAAGCCGGCGCGAACTGGCGGTACCAGTAGTTCAGGCTGTGTTTAGTGAACCGGATCGCGTCTTGGGCGCCGTGCGCCAAGTCGTCGGCGATGCGGTTGGCGGTCGCGGTCACCTCGTCGTCGTCAACGCACTTGGAGACCAATCCGATCCGCTCGGCCTCCTCACCCAGCAGCGGTTCACAGGTCAGCAGGTAGTACTTCGCCTTGGCCATCCCGACCAGCAGCGGCCAGCAGATCGCGGCGTGATCGCCGGCGGCCACCCCCAGCTTGGTGTGCCCGTCGATGATCTTCGCGCTGCGCC
>CAZPZQ010000298.1:0-4465 GCA_964590745.1 uncultured Mycobacterium sp.
CGGCATGATCGCGGTGATGAGCTCACCGAAGTTGTCCAGCAGGGCACGGATGCTCATCCCGCCGCGGCGTCGTTCCAGCTGGCGGCGCAGCCCGCCGACCTGGCCGCTTTCGGCCCAGGAGTCGAAGCGGCGTTCGGCCAGCAGTCGGGCCGGGATGGCCCGCGGCAGTTCCTCGCGGATCGCCCGGGTGGAATCGGTGAAGCGTTGGATGGTTTTGCCGTGCGCGGCCACGTCGAAGTCGTCCAGCGCGCTGGCTTCCAAGCGTTCGGTCACCGATGCTGCCGCAAGCCCCCGCTCGAACGCCAAACCAGCGTCCTCGGCTGGCACCCGCCCGATCAGGATGGCCTCCCGCGCCGCGTCCATCCCCGCTGCGCGCAGCGGTTCGAGGTGGGTCACCAGCGCCACCCAGTTCTGCAGCGCCGCAGGTGTTTCCAGCCGCCGCGGCGCGCGGCCCGCCCACCACCGGCTGAAGAAGCAGCCGCCGCCGGCCCAGGCCCGCTGCTGCTCCAGCGACAGCCCGGTGGCCGCACCGAGGGCGGTCCACGCGGCGGCGAGGCGGCGCAGCGGCTCGGCCATCGCACCCACCGGGCTGCGGGTGTAGAAGTTACGCAGGTCGGCGGCGTGCTGCCCTGTCGCAGTCAGCGCGGCAACCAGCCAGATCAGCCAATCCAGGCCGGATTTGAGCTGTGCCGCGGTCTCGGCGACCAGCGGATTGAAGTCCCGACCGACCAGGGCCACCGGCAGCCGGGCCACCCGCTGGCGCAGATCGGTGACCAGCGCGTGAGTTTCGGCCATCGCGGCGGTACCGGTCGACAGACCTTTGAGGTCGATGGTCGCCGGGTCGACCACCAGCACGTCGGCCAGCTGCGCCAACACGGCCCGCCGGCGCTTCTTGCGGCCGAAGAACCCCGACTCATCGGCGGCCAGCGCGGCGGCGTGGATCGCCGGAATATCCAGATCCATCGCCTCGGGCCCGGCGGTGTCCAGCCAGTCCGGCGGGTTTGCCGACAGCGTCGCCACCAGCCCGACCAGCGCGGTCACCTCGGCATCCCAGCCAGGGCCGGCCAGCGCGTCGAGGCCAGCCAGCGGATGCCGAGGCGCCCCGGCCAGCTGCGCCCAGTCCACCAGCGCGGCCGGCGCACCGACCCGGCCGAGCTGCTCCAGCCCGACCCCGTGACGCTGCCCGTCGTCAAGCACGCCGGCCAAAGCGGCATCGAATTCGACGGCGGCGCGGTGGATTGCGGCTACGTCGAACCCGCCCGCCGGGACCGCATCCAGGAAGCTCCACGGGTGATCGGCGCTGGGGCGCACCAGGTCGGTTTTGTCCGGCAGCGCCCGCAGCACATCCCCGATCCGCGTCACCGCCTCGGCGCTGGCGGTGGCCACCAGGCTGCGCGGCACCTCCAGTGCGGGCACCTCCTGGTCGGCGGCCAGTTCCTTGGAGCGCGCGGTGTAGGCGGACAGCCCGGCGGCGTTGGTGGCATGCACACGGTCGGCGTAGCGCCGCAGCGTGCTGCGGCAGGCGGCGGCGATCTGCAAGTTGGTGCGCAACCGCTCGGTGTCGGGGTTAACCCGCAACTCCAGCGCCGCCTTGATCTGGGCGCGCACGGCCGTGGGGCGGGCCGACTTATCGTGCAGGTTCAGCGACAGCTCGCCGAGGCCGACGGCGTCGAGCCGTCTTTTCACCACATCAAGCGCGGCCCTCTTCTCGGCGACGAAGAGCACCCGCCGCCCTGAAGCCATCGCATGGGCCAGCAGATTGGTGATGGTCTGAGATTTACCGGTTCCGGGCGGTCCCTCCAGCACGAAGGTGCGCCCGGCGGTGGCTTCGGCGATGGCCTGCAGCTGGGAGGCGTCGGCCGGCACCGGCATGTTCGGTCGCAGTTCGTTGAGGTCAATGTCCTTCGGCGCCGGAACCGGATCGGTGTAGGCCTCCAGCGGGGTCTCAATGAGGTGGCGCACCAGGCTGTTGTTAGCCAGCTCCTGCCAGGATTCGTCGAGATCCTTCCACAACGGGAACTTCGCGAACTGCAGGATCGCCAGGTGCACCGTCTCTTCCACCCGGAAGTGCAGCCCTGCGCCGGCGATTGCGCGGCGCACCGCGTCGAAGGTGCCGGCCAGGTCGATGCCGGAGGCGTCCTCGGCCGGGTTGGCGAGCTCCGGGATCTCCAAACCGAAAGCCAACCGCAGCTTTTCGACCAGGCAATAGTTCGGGGTGGACGCCCCGGCCTCGTCGAGGGTTAACAGGTAGCGCTCGCCGCGGTTGGTGGTCGACAACGTCACCGGAACCAGCACCACCGGCGAGCGCAGGTCGCGGTCGTTAAAGCGCCAGTGCAGCGTCCCGAACGCCAGATAGAGGTTGTTGGAGCCGGTTTCTTCGACGATGGTTTTCGCCTTGTAGGCCAGCCGCCGCAGGGTGGTTTTGTAGGAGGCGCTGGTGATGTCGACGTAGACTCGGTGCTTGTCGGCCAGCAGAACGGTGCGGTCGTTCTCGGGCAGGTCGCGGCCGTAGCGTGCCCCACGCGCGGCGTCGACGCTGGGGACCTCGTCGGAAGCGAGCAGGTGGATGCGAGCTTCGGCGTTGATGTCGTCTTCAAAGCGGGCCAACGCCGGGCCGGGGACCGCCAGGGCGAATCCGGCCCGGTCGGTGAAGTTGATCAGCCGGTTACGCAGACTCAGGTCCAACAGTGCGTTCTTCCACTGCCGCACCCGTTGCGGCGCGCTGTCGGTGGCCTTGTTCTGCGCCGTCTCGGTGCGGACGTAGGGGGCAATGACCGGCCCGGCCGCCGGCTGGTATTCGGTGACCACGACGTTGCCGCTCGTGTCGACGGCGTGGCTGGGCAGCGGGAAGATTCGCGCACCGCGGGCGCGCCGGATGTCGGTGACGCCCAAGATCTCGGACAAATCCCCGGACAGGTGTTTGGCTCGCGGCGCGGCGAGCGCGTCGGTGAATTTTCCGGCCTGCTCCCCGCCGGTGAGCAGCGTGGTCTCCACCAGCCGGATGTGGTCCAGGTCAACGAGATTGACGACGTCGATGACCTCGGTGGTCGACACCGCGCCGAGGGCCGAATCCTGGCGCCAGTAGCCAAGGAACGCGTGGCCTTTGAGCACCCAGACGGTCGAGTTGATGCCGGCCTGCTCCAGGGCGGCGGCCATGGTCAGTGTGATGTCCAGGCAGGTGCCCAGCCGACCGTCGAGCACCTCGGCCGGGGTGCGGATCTTTTGCCCGTCCAGGCCCCAGCTGGCCGGGGGTTCGGCGTAGCGAATGTCGCGGGCGGCCATCGCCTCATAGACCGCTTGGGCGATGGCGTCAGTACGGGCCGGATCGTCGCTTTGATAGCCGTCGATCGCCGAGCTGCCGGTCAGCGCCTGCAGCCTGTCGGAAACCGTCGGCATCAGGGTTGTAATGGCGGCCGAGTTCGGCTGCACATGGGCGGCCAGCATTTCCAGCGCCAGCTGCGGCGGGTTGGCCTTCCACTGGTTACCGGCCAGGATCGTCACGTCTTTGTCGACTTGGCTGCGCAGCGCGCCCTGCGCGTCGCGCAACACGGCGCGGACTGTTCCTCGGCGCGGTTCATCGACGGTGAGCAGCGATGAGGGGTCGAGTAGCAGGTCGACGTCCCGCAGGGTGGTCCGGCCGTGGGCGGCCAGGTCCAGGTGGAGTTGGCGGGGGCCGCCGTGTGAGCCACCAACGCTGACGACCTCGATGTCGAGGACCGCGCCGCGCAGCTCCTCGCCGGTGTTGTCGATCGCGATGTGGTCGATCACCGGGATACGGCAGTGCGCCATCGGATAGCTCAGGTCAGTGACCGCGTGGACTTCGATGCGCGGTGCCGGCGCAGCCTCAGCTTCCGGGACTGCGGTGAGCGGCTCTTCCGTTTCCGGCTCCGGTTTGGCGTGCCGGCCCGGCGTCATCGCCGGCTTGAGTCCGGCAATGCGGTCAGCATGTTCGACGGCACCGATTTCGCGCAGCAGCAACTCCGCGGTTTCGATGGCCCGCCGTGCCTGGTCTGCGGTGAAGGCCTCGGTGTGCGCCCACCGGTTGCGGACGTCGCGCAGCTCGCTGGCGTAGTTCTGCGCAGACCGGGGCAGGTGCCTACTGAACGGATAGCCCAGGTCGCCGAGCCGCTCGGTCATCGCCCGCAGCAGCAGCGCCAGGTCACGGGGACGGTATTCGCCGACCCGCCGGCCGGCGACCATGTCTTTGTGGCGTAGCAGCTCGGTCCACTGCCTGCCGGGCGGCAGCATGTGGGCAAAGACACGGTCGACAAACGGACCGAGTCCATCGGTCAGGATCGCCACCGCATCACTCACCGTTGAGTGATAGTTGACCCCGGTCAACGCTCGACTCCTTCGTGCTCCGTTCTACCAATACGTACCGTTGACGTTTCAGAGCAGCTTAGGCGTCGGCACCGACACACGTCGGCGAGGCGGGACGTTACCCACCTCTCGGACCGCGATCAGT
>CAZPZQ010000299.1:0-4463 GCA_964590745.1 uncultured Mycobacterium sp.
ACCGGCCCCAGACCAACGGCAAGGTCGAACGCTTCCACCGCACCCTGGCCGACGAATGGGCCTACGCCCGGCTCTACACCAGCGACGCCCAGCGCTGCGCGGAGTACCCCCGCTGGCTGCACACCTACAATCACCACCGCGGCCACACCGCACTCAGAGGTCAACTACCCGCCAGTCGTGTACCTAACCTCTCAGGTCAGTACATCTAGTCGAGCGGTTGCGCGTAACGGTACGTTGGCTGCGACGTCACCGGGTGTGTCAGACCCGACGCCTACCGTCAAGCAGGTGGGCTATCGCCGAAGAAGCGGGGTTGTCTCGGCGTCTCAATTCATCAAGCGGAGCGTCGAACTGCATCCGCTGGCGGGCATGGCGGCGCGTCGCATTCACAACTCGACGACTATCTGCGGGTCTCGCGAGGAATCGGTAAACCGCGCACCGGGTTCTTCCTGCGCGCGGAGAGTTTATTGGACTTCTACGGTGGCCGGTCCCTGCATGAGCAGTCGCACGGGGAGGCGTTTATGGCGCTGCCCCGCTGCGACGACCTATCAGTGCTCCCCGGACGGGATTCGTCGGGTCACCTACCACCAAACTGAGCAGCAGCAGATCACCCGCGAGTTTCTGGTCAATACCGAGGCCCTGCTGGGTGAACTGCTCCGGAATTGATCGGCCGCAGCGCGGCGACACGTACCCGTCGAAAACCGCCCGGCCGCAGGACGTTTCTTCGGGCGGTGCGTGCCGGTGGCGCTGATACCGCTCGCAGTCGTATCCGGATGGGCAGTCGTCCAGGTAGTGGAGCAATAGCGGCGGCAGCGCCGGTTATCTATCGTAAAAAACCGCAGGCTGAGCAGCACGCGATACCTGGACCGCGTCCTATGCCAATGTCGACTGGTCGGTGTCAGCGCCCACCCGGGAAGAAGCGCTGGACGTGCTTCGCGCCGAGTACATCCGCCGCCAGAATGCCGGCGAAGACAATTTCGGCTACGCCGACACGGTTCGCCGCAGACACCTGCGCGACCTGATTTCCGGCCTGTATGCGATGGACAACGACCTTTTCCGCGAATTGTTGCACGCTGGAACCGATGTTCGATCCCACCGTCTACCAGGACCGCATGCAGGATATGGACGCCTATGTCGACCGGATCCGCCAGAAGCTGCCGCCGTTGCCGCCGGACATCCGCGCCGCCGTCGACGCCGGCCCGGGCGCAGTATTTTTCCGGGTCGTCGTATCCCGGCACTGGCCGTAGAGGACGATGGATCCGCCGGCTTGTTGGACTGGCGAGTAGGGATCGAACACCGCGGTGACACCGTGCTTGGCGACGGCCGGCGCGTGGCTGTGAAAGTTACCGGGACTATCCCAGCCGTGCTGTTCACGGGAAGACATCGCCGACACCCCGTTCGGGCGTAGCGTGGTGACGATGTCCCGGGCCGCGTCGACAACCTCGGTCCGCGACTCTTCAGGAGTCATCGGGCGCAGCACTCCGTCTCGGATGCTTCTGATCAGACCACACGATTGAACCGTGACAACGAGGACGGCTCCGGCCATGACGGCACCGGCCCGCGCGGCTGCCGACGGCCGGACGATGCGGCGGCGCAATCGATTCAATGGTCGTGGGCCAGTCTACGAAGACGGCGCGGGCTGCCGGCCGCGCACCAACCGGCCGGGCCGCGCGGCGGTGGGCGTCCCGTTCTCGGCGATCACCTCACCGGAAACGATGGTGGCCACATAGCCGTCGGCGGTCTGGTCCAGTCGGCGGCCACCGGCGGGCAGGTCGTAGGTGACCACCGGCTTGTGCAACCGCAGCCCGGCGTGGTCGATGACGTTGAGATCGGCCTTATAGCCGGCGGCGATGCGGCCCCGGTCGGCCAGCCCGGCCACCCCGGCCGGCACCGACGTCAGCTCACGGACCGCCTCGGCCACGCTGAGCCGCCCGGATGCCCGGTCCCGAGCCCAATACGCCAACAAATAGGTGGGATAGCTTGAGTCGCAGATCATCCCGTAGTGCGCGCCGCCGTCACCCAGGCCGAGCACCACGTCGTCGCGGCGGATCAACTCGCCGACGGTGTCCAAGGAGTTGTCCCGGAAATTGGCCAGCGCGCCGAGCAGGATGGCGTTGCCGTCGTCATCGAGCAACCGGTCGTAGGCTTCCTCGGCCGGCGCGACGCCGCGGGCTTTGGCCCGGGCGGCGATGCTGCTCGATACGTCCGGCTCGTAGTTCGCATCGTCACCGAGCGGGAAGATCCAGTCCCAGGCCTGGCCCAGATAGAACAACGGATTCGCCGGGACATGGCCGGGATTATCGGCCAGGATACGTTGCCGCACTTCGGATTTACGCATCTGTGCGACCCGGTCCGGCAGCGCCAGGCCAGCGATCTCCCGGTAGCTGGGATAGAGCATGAACGGGTTCATGGTCAGGTTCAGACCGATCATCAACCCGATCGGCCGGGGAAACACCTGCGCGGTGATCCGGGCACCGGAGCCGTTGGCCTTTTCCACCATGGTCAACGCGTCCTGCCACAGCGGATCGCCGCCGTTGCCGACCACCAGGGTGAAGGTGACCGACAGGCCGGCGTCGGTGGCCGCGTCGAACACCTGCTGCAGCACCGGCTGGTATCCGCCGGCCGGGATGTCCGGCACGAACTGGACCAGCCCGCCGCCGCCGTCGGCCATACCGCGGCCGATCTCGCAGATCTCGTCGTAGGCCGCATCGTAGCTGGGGATCTGGGCACCGCCCTGAGTGCGGTGGGTGGCCAACCTGGACGACGAAAAGCCCAGCGCCCCGGCCTCGGCGGCTTCGGTGGCCAGCGCACGCATCCTGGCCAAATCCGCCGCGGTGGCCGGTTCCAGGTCGACACCGCGCTGACCCATCACATACACCCGCAGCGGCGAGTGCGGCAGATACGCCGCCACGTCGATATCGCGTCGACGAGCATCCAGCGCATCTAGGTACGCCGGGAAGGTTTCCCAGGTCCACGGCAGGCCCTCGGTCATCACCACACCGGGAATGTCTTCGACCCCGGCCATCACGTCGACCAGCACGTCGTGGTCGGCGGCTCGGCACGGCGCAAACCCCACCCCGCAGTTGCCCATCAACGCCGTTGTCACACCGTGCGCCGACGACGGGTTGAGCCGGTCCGACCAGATCGCCTGCCCGTCGTAGTGGGTGTGCAGGTCGACGAAGCCGGGCGTGACCAGTAGCCCGGTCGCATCGATCACTCGGTTGGCGTCTTCGGCGGCCACCCCGACCGCGGCGATGACGCCGCCGTGCACTGCCACGTCGCCTACATACGGCTGGCCGCCCAAGCCGTCGACGATGGTGCCGTTGCGGATCGCCAGGTCGTAGCTCACCTCAATAATCTACGCCCGCACCGGCGTAGCGTCACCGGTATGAGCACCGATACCAGCACAGCCGCCGTCCAGGACTTGCTGCGCGACGCGTTTACCCGGCTGATCGAGCACGTTGACGTCCTCACCGACGGGCTCACCGACGACGTCGCGCACTACCGGCCGACGCCGCACGCCAACAGCATCGCCTGGCTGCTCTGGCACAGCGCCCGGGTGCAAGACATCCAGGTCGCCGACATCGCCGGGGTGCCGCAGGCTTGGACCCGCGACGGTTGGGTGGACCGGTTCGGGCTGGACCTGCCCCGCGGCGACTCCGGCTACGGGCACGGCGCCGACGACGTGGCCAAGGTGCGGGCGTCGGCTGAACTGCTGCGCGGCTACTACCACGACGTGCATGCGCTGACACTGGACTACGTCGGCACCGTCACCGCCGATGAGCTCGCCCGCACGGTGGACACCCACTGGGACCCGCCGGTGACGGTCAGCGCGCGACTGGTCAGCACCATCGACGACTGTGCCCAGCATCTGGGCCAGGCCGGCTACCTGCGGGGTATCGCGCCCGAGCCACCGCTAGCATGACGCTATGACCGCCGCGGCTGAGCCAGTGACGAAACCCGACGGCACCGGTACGGTGCTCAACCCGGCCACCGGGGCGATAGCCGGCCGGGTGCACTGGACCGACCCCGCCGATGTCGCGGCGATCGCCGCCGAGCTACGGAACAGCCAGCAGGCTTGGGAGCACCGCGGCGCCCAGGGGCGCGCCAAAGCGCTGGCCCGCTTCGCGGTCTGGCTCGGTGAACACCGCGATGAGATCGAGGCACTGCTCATCAAGGAGACCGGGAAGTCGGCGTTGGACGCTGGACAGGAAGTGCCGCTGCTGATCATCATCATCTCCTACGTCATCAAGACCATGGCGAAGGCGTTGGCGCCGGAGCGCCGGCCGGCTGCACTGCCGTTCCTGGCGATCAAGAAAGTCACCATTCACTTTCGGCCGCGTCCGGTGGTCGGCATCATCGCCCCGTGGAACTACCCGGTGGCCAACGCCTTGATGGACGCCATCTTCGCGCTGGCGGCCGGCTGCAGCGTGCTGCTCAAACCGTCCGAGCGCACCCCGCTGACC
>CAZPZQ010000300.1:0-4453 GCA_964590745.1 uncultured Mycobacterium sp.
ACTCAAAGACGCCGACATCGGCGTCGCGATGGGCGCCGGCAGCCCAGCGGCGCGTGCGGTGGCCCAGATCGTGTTGCTGGACAATAGGTTCGCCACATTGCCCTATGTGGTTGGCGAGGGCCGCCGGGTGATCGGCAATATCGAACGGGTCGCCAATCTGTTCCTGACCAAAACCGTGTACTCGGTGTTGCTGGCCCTGCTGGTGGGCGGCGTTGGGTTGGCATCGGCATGGGTGGGAACGAAGCCGCTGCTGTACCCCTTCCAGCCGATCCACGTCACCATCGCGGCCTGGTTCACCATCGGCATTCCGTCCTTCATCTTGTCGCTGGCCCCCAACAATGAGCGAGCCCACCCCGGCTTCGTCCGTCGGGTGATGACCGGGGCGCTGCCGTTCGGCCTCGTCGTCGGCGTGGTCACCTTCGCGTCGTATCTGGTGGCCTACCACGGCGGCGAGGCCACTGTTGTGCAGCAGATGCAGGCATCAACGGCCGCACTGATCACCATGCTGGTGGCGGCGGTCTGGGTGCTCGCGGTGGTGGCCCGGCCGTATGAGTGGTGGCGGCTGGCGCTGGTGGTTGCCTGCGGCCTGGCGTATGTGGGGATCTTCTCGGTTCCGCTGGCGCGGGAGAAGTTGCTGCTCGATCCGTCCAACGTGGCGGTGACATCGACGGCGCTGGGCGTTGGAGTGTTCGGGGCGGCCATCATCGAAGGGCTCTGGTGGCTGCAGGGCACCCTGCTGGGGGATCGACCCCAGTTGTGGAGCCAACCGGCGACGCATCCGAATGGCCGGGCGGTAGGGTCTGCTAGCGAAACGGAGCTAACTGGCTATATTCCGGACACAGCCAACATGCCAGCAAAGCTTTAAATGAGCTCGACAGGGGTAACCAACAGAACTAACTATGGCGAAACTTTCTGGATCGATTGACGTGCCGTTGCCGCCCGAACAGGCCTGGCTGCACGCCTCCGACCTGTCCCGGTACCGGGAGTGGTTGACCATCCATCGGGTCTGGCGGAGCAAGTTGCCGGAACACCTCGACAAAGGCGAAGTCATCGAGTCGATCGTCGAGGTCAAGGGCATGCCCAACCGGATCAAGTGGACGATTGTGCACTACAAACCGCCGGCGGCCATGACCCTCAACGGTGACGGCAAAGGTGGAGTGAAGGTCAAGCTGCTCGCCAAGGTGGCACCCAAAGGTGACGGTTCACTGGTCAGTTTCGACGTGCACCTGGGTGGGCCGGCGTTGTTCGGGCCGATCGGCATGCTGGTGGCCGGCGCGCTGCGCAGCGACATCCGCGAGTCGCTACAGAAATTCGTCGCAGTTTTCGCGGGGGAATGACGCCGACGCCGCCGCCGCGATGAGTTTCCAGCGCGGCACCGGTCAATACCGGTACGGCCCGCTACCGGGTTCGCCTGCCCACCGCGAAGGAGGTCACGATGCCCATCCGTTACGACGCCCCGCTGGGCGCTCCCATCTGGATCGACCTGAGTTCCTCGGACGTCGACCGAGCTCAGGATTTCTACGGCACGGTGTTCGGCTGGACGTTCGCATCCGCTGCAGCCGAATGCGGCGAATACCTGAATGCCGCCAAGGATGGTCGGCTCGTCGCCGGTCTGATGGCTAACGACCCGGCATGGGAGGCGCCGGACCGCTGGACCACGCACTTCCACACCGCCGACATCGATGCCACCGTCGCCGCCCTGATCGAGGCCGGCGGCTCGTCGTGCATCGAGCCGATGAAGGTGCCGCCGGCCAAAGGATTCATGAGCATGGCCGCCGACCCGGCGGGCGCCCTGTTCGGCTTGTGGCAGCCGTTGGAGCATCGCGGTTTCGAGTTGGTCGGTGCGCCCGGAGCTCCGGTCTGGCACCAGCTGACCTCCCGGGACTACGGTGCGGCGGTCGATTTCTACCGCACCGTTTTCGGGTGGCAGATCGAGCAGGTCGCCGATACCGACGAGTTCCGCTATACCACCGCGTCGTTCGGGGCGGAACCACTACTCGGCGTGATGGACGGCGACCACTGCTTGGCCGAAGGCGTGCCATCGACCTGGGCCATCTTCTTCGGTGCCGACGACGTCGACAAAGCACTGCAGATGATCACCGACAACGGCGGCGCTGTACTGCGACCGGCCGAAGACACCCCGTACGGCCGGTTGGCGGCGGCGGCCGACCCGACCGGCGCGGCATTCAATCTGTCTTCGCTGGAGGCCAGCTAGGGTCGGGGATATGGGTCGGCTGCAGCCGGGTTGGCTGATCGCGCTGTGCGCCGCAATTCTGACGGTCAGTGTCTGGCTGCCGTGGCTGACGACCACGGCTAACGGGGGAGGACACGCCAGCGCCATCGGCGGCACCGTCGGCAGCCTGCACCTGCCACCCCGGTTCGGGGTCGGCCAGCTGATCGTGCTGCTGGCCGCCACCTTGCTGGTGGCTGGGGCGATGATCGGCCGCGGCTTATCGGTCCGACTGGCCTCGGTGGCCGCACTGGTTATTTCCCTGCTCATCACAGCGTTGACGGTGTGGTATTACCAGCTCAACATCGTCTCGCCGATCGGAGCGGGATATGGGCTCTACCTCGGGGCCGCCAGCGCGGTCGGCGCGGTGGCTTGTTCGGTGTGGGCGCTGAGTTCGGCGTTGGTGGCCGATAGAGCGGTGTGGTAGTCCAGTTCGTCACCCGGTCGAATGCCGACCGCCCGGCGACGTGTGTGGTGATTAGCCGAATTCGCTAATCGCCGTTTACCTGCTTCGGAAATTGGCCATTCCAGACCCGCCGCCAGTCGAAAAAGGAGTTCCGATGATCTATCGCCGTGTGGTCTGGATGCTTGGCGCGTTAGCGCTGACCCTGGCCGCCCCCACCGGGGCTCACGCTCAGCCGCCGACACAGTGTTTGAGCAACACTCCCCAGGGCAAGCAGGTCTACATCCCGTGCGACCTAATGAACGCCAGCGTCAATTATCCACCCGGGCAGCGCTGTGTCGGACCGCTCGATCAATACTCGGAAGATGTGCGCGCCTGGTGTGGCTAATGAGAAGTCGTTGGTAGGGCGTGCGCGTTGAATTTAACCAAGTGTGTCGGGACACAGCTCGTGCTGCGCGGCGTCAATGAGGATTGACTGGTTTCCGGCGTGGCTGGCCGGAACTGCGGCGAGGATCTCCACGCGGGACAACCCGGTGTGCAGTTGGTTGCACACGTTACGGCCCGCGGCGATTGCGTTCTCGGGACTAACGACGACGCCCTGCAGGATCGGTTGGCCGAGCATGTATTGGCCAGTCCAATTTTTCTCGCGCAGATAGTTGAGGTAGCCGTCCTCGTCGGCGTGGGCTGGTGCGGCCAGTGCCAGCGCAGCCGCCGCGGCCGCCGTGGCAAGTATTTTTCGGATCATCAGCTGCTCCCGTCGGACCTGTGCCCTGTGCTGTCAGGTATACCGCAGCGGGCCGACGGTCTGGTCAGCGAACGGGCTAACCCCCGGCGCTCCGGGATCTGCGCTGGTCAAATGGTGCCCCCGGCAGGATTCGAACCTGCGACACCGGCTTTAGGAGAGCCGTGCTCTATCCCCTGAGCTACGAGGGCGGGGCCGGTCGAAGGCGCGAGAGGCCGTCGATGCCTGACTAAAACTTAACCGTTCGCGGCCCCCATGCCAGTCGCCGTGAGTGTAGCGGCTACCGCTGCGGCCGCAGAACGCTGAGGCGCGCGGTTACCCCGCTGCCGACGCCGCACCACCGATGGCGGTCACCGTGACGTTGACAGTGGTTGCCCCGCTGTTCGACGCGATCACCAGCACGGAATCGTTGGCGGTCGGCACGACATGTCCCCCGGTGACCTCCACCTGGTAACCGTTCGGGTAGTTGATCGCCGGCACCGCGATGGTGGTCTCTGAGCCGGCCGGGAACTCGCCGGTACCGTCCACCCGCTCGGTGGAGTAGTTCATGGTGAAGCTGCCGTTGTCGAACGACCAGGAGTTCGGGGTGCCGGAAACCATCTGCGGGTACGGCTGGGCCAGCGTCGACAGCATGGCCTCGTTGACATTGTCGCCTTCCAGCGGCTGGCTGGGGTTGGACACCAGGCCTTCGGTGTAAGCCCATTGCAGCCAGCCCACCTGAGCCTGGTCGGCACCGTGCATCAGGTCGGTGATGGTGTCGCGGGAATCGACGGCGCCGAACTCGGTGAGCATCGACGGAAGGTGATGCGCCTGCGCGTAGGCCTGCGCGTCGTTCAACTGCAGCTCGACCAACGGCTCGCACAGCGACGCCAGTCCGAAGCCGGTCACCGGGCAATAGTCGTGGAACGAGAACACCGTGGTCGGATCGTCCACCGTGCCGAGTTTGGTCGGCACCAGCAACTGGGTGAGCACGGTCGGTTCGAAGTACACCGGCGTGCTCGGGTCGACCGCCCGGATCGCCGTCGTCACCTGGTTGTAGAACGGGGTCAGCGTCTGGGTGTCGAAGTGCGAACTGCCG
>CAZPZQ010000301.1:0-4429 GCA_964590745.1 uncultured Mycobacterium sp.
GAGGCCACCGCGCGCGCCGTCGACCAGGCGGTGCAATCCCTGGGCGGCAACGGGTTGACCAAGGAGTACGGCATCGCCGCTGTGCTGACCGCGTCGCGGCTGTCTCGGATCGCTCCGGTCAGCCGCGAGATGGTGCTCAACTTCGTCGCGCAGACGTCGCTGGGCCTACCTCGGTCCTACTGATGGACACCCTGGTCGAATACGTCGTTGACGGCCACGCCGCGCGGCTGACGCTGAACTCGCCACACAACCGCAACGCACTATCGACCCCGTTGGTCGGTCAACTGCACCAGGGCCTGCGCGATGCCGCCGTCAACCCGGCCGTCCGCGCCGTGGTGCTCGACCACACCGGCACCACGTTCTGCGCCGGGGCGGACCTTTCGGAAGCTTCCGGGGGCGACCCGTCCGACGCGGCCGCCGACCGGGCGCGCGAACTGACCGCGCTGCTGCGCGCCATCGTCGAGTCGCCGTTGCCGGTGATCGCCGCGATCGACGGCCATGTCCGGGCCGGTGGTCTGGGTCTGGTCGGTGCCTGCGATATCGCGGTCGCCGGGCCGCACAGCAGCTTCGCGCTGACCGAGGCGCGGATCGGGGTGGCACCGGCCATCATCTCGTTGACGCTGCTGCCGAAGATGTCGGCGCGTGCCGCGGGACGCTACTACCTGACCGGTGAGCGGTTCGATGCCGCCGAGGCGGCGGCGATCGGGCTGGTCACGCTGGCCACCGAGGACGTCAACGCGGCAGTCGCGGCGCTCCTCGACGCACTGCGGCGCGGTTCCCCGCAGGGCGTGGCCGCCTCCAAAGCCTTGACCACGGCGGCGGTGCTGGCTGGATTCGACCGCGACGCGGAACGGCTCAGCGCCGACTCGGCTCGTTTGTTCGTCTCCGAGGAGGCCCGCGAGGGGATGCTGGCATTCCTGCAGAAGCGCCCACCGCGGTGGATCACCGATAACGGTGGTGCCGCAGTTTAGCCAACTAGCTTGCGCTCCGCTGGCCGCGTCGTAGGCTCGAGCCGATGAAAGACTGCGCGCGGAGGGACCGGAACACGGCGGGTGCCGAGTCGCGGGCCGGCGACACCGATCGCATCCAACTGGCGCAGTTGCTGGGCGATGCCGCCGCCCAGGGTCGGCTGCCGATGAGTGAGTACGAGGACCGGCTCGCCAAGGCGTACGCGGCCAAGACGTACGACGAGTTGGACCGGTTGCGCGCCGACCTGCCGGGCTCCTCGATGAGCCCGCACCGCGGCGGCGAACCCAAGCCGGCGCCGGCAACGGTACTGCTGGGCATCATGAGCGCATTCGAGCGGCGCGGCCGGTGGAACGTGCCGAAGCGGTTGACCACTTTCTCGCTGTGGGGAGGCGGAGTGATCGATTTGCGCTACGCCGACTTCACCTCGCCGGACGTCGAAATCAATGCCTACTCGATCATGGGTGGACAGACCATCCTGCTGCCGCCCGAGGTCAACGTCGACATTCACGGTCACGGTGTGATGGGCGGTTTCGACCAGAGCGTCGAAGGTGAGGGCAAGCCGGGCGCCCCGAAGGTGAAAGTCCGCGGCTTTTCGCTGTTCGGCGGGGTCGGCATCAAGCGGAAAAAGCGCAAGCCACACAACTGAGTGACGGTTCGCCGCTAACAGGGTTGGCTAGGCAGCGGTCCGCGGTTGTGCCACACTCACCGCGCTATGGCCGATGAGCTGCGGATCGATCCGGACGCACTGGGGTACGCCGGCACTGAGATCGCCAACCATGGTGAAGCACTGCGCGCCCGGCATGAGGCCAGCCATGACGAGCTGCGCGGTTCATCGTCGGGATGGGTGGGCGCGTCGGCTCAAGCACTCTCGGTGCTTCTGGACGCCTGGATGAGTGCCAGTAGGACGCAGCTCGAACGCATCGGCCGGTGTTCATCCGATATGCACATCGCCGCCGCCGAGTTCATCTTCATGGAGCAACGCAACGCCATGTCGGTACCCGATGGGTGTTCACTCAACACCGAACCGTCCGGTTCGCCGGCAGAACGTTGACCTGTTGAGAAGCGAATGGGCGAAAACCCGACCTCTGCCACACTGCGGATGAAGCGGGCTGTGCCAACAGCTACCGGGGGGCAATGGCGGGACACGGATGACACTGTCGCTGGCCGATATTGACCGCTGGAACGCGGAGGCGATCACCACCGTCTTTCAGACAGCGATCCAACGCGCGCACGGCAACCGTGCGGCAGCGGCGGCCATCGGGCAGACGACGCTGTTTCTGGATTGGGCTGGTGACACCGCCGCCGCGGCCCAAGCTGCGCTCCATCGCATCACCCTCGACCTCGACGTACATGCCGAAGCGTGTGTGGCGGTGGGCCGTGCCGCGCAGAAAACCGCTGCCGAAGTTGTCGCAATCAAACTGCGGCTGCGCCAGATTCGGGATATCGCCGACAGCTACCACCTGACCATCGACAACGAGACCGGCATCACGAGGCTGCCGGCGAATCTGTCGTGGTTCTCCGCATCAGAGCAGCGGGAAATCACCGACGCCCAGCTACGGCTATGGCTGGCCATCCAGCAGCTGCTGCAGGACGCGGCAAATATCGACGAGGACCTGGCCGCGGCGATCCGCGGCGCCGACGGCGAGTTGTCGCCGGCCAAGGTCCAGGCGGAGATCAGCGCGGGCCCTTTCGTGCTGCCGGTTCCCCCGGCACCGGATGCCACTCCGGAGCAGGTCAACGCCTGGTGGAACGCACTCAACCCGTCCGAGCAGCACACCATCACCGGGCGGTTACCGGATTTGATCCGCAACCGCGACGGCATCCCCGCCGACGTCCGCGCTGAGCTTAATGCGGCCGCGCTACCACGCGAAATCGCTCGGCTGCAAAATGGCTGGCTCGACCGAAACGGCTGGCACACCGACGCCGCGAAACTTGCCGACCTGATCGCGCTGCGGAACACCCTTGGCAGGCAACACGATAACAAAATCCGGCTACTCCTGCTGGACACCACCAGCTGCCCGCGCAAGGTGCTCGCCGCGGTCGCGGTCGGCGATGTCGACAACGCCGAGCGGGTCGGGGTGACGGTGGGCGGGCTGAACAGCCGGGTGAGCTCCAACGTGGACAGAATGGTTTCCGAAGCCCATGCGCAACGCAATACGGCCGTTCGGTTGCGCAGAAGTGCCGGTCTGAGCGACAACGACGCGGTTGCCTCGGTGGTGTACCTGGGCTACGACGCGCCCTCCAGCGTCTCCGAGGTGATCCGAGATGACCTGGCTCGGGCCGGCGCCGGACCGCTCAACCGCTTCTACAAAGGTCTGTCCGCCACCACAAATATTGCCGGACAGCACATTACCGCTTTCGGGCACTCCTACGGATCCGTCACCACCAGCCTGGCAGTACAACTGGGAGCGCCGGTTGGCGACATCGTCCTGTACGGTTCGCCGGGTGCCGAGATCACCGATGCGGCGCAGTTGGGTGTCCAGCCCGGGCACGCCTACTACATGATGGGGCCGCGCGACCTGGTCGCCGACGCGATACCTGTGGTCCGCACTTTCGGTCCCGGGCTTTTCGATGTGCCCGGCATGACTGAACTTTCCGTCGACGGCGGCATCGCGCCGGACGGCAAGCGACACGAGCCGGCCGTTGGACACTCCGACTATCCCCGCATCGGCCGCAACGGAGAGCTGCGCATGAGCGGGTACAACATGGCGGCCATCTTGGCCGGGCTGCCCGACAAAACCGTCCGGCCCAATGCCCTTGCCCCCGCACCGTTTCTCGGCCCGGCCGTAACCCCGACTCCGCTGGGCAGACGTCCGGCGTGACAACCGCAGCGTCAGCCCGGTCGGTGTCGGCGCCGCGACCGCAGATAATCACCGACAACGGCCGCGCCCAGCCCGTCGGCGTCGGGAACCACCACCCGTCCCGCCACCCGGCGAGCCACCTGGTCGATGAAGCGGGCCAATCCGGGATCGCTGCCCAGCCGGAAGATCGTCACCTGCGCACCGAGCCGGGCGACGTCGTCGAAGCCCTTGACCGTGAACGCGACGGTCCGCGGGTGCGGCGGGTAGTCGAAGAAAACCGCTGACCCCAACCCCTGCCCGTCCAGGTCTTCCAGATGCGCGGTCGGCTCCCCGTCGGTGACCACCAGCACCACCGGTTGAGCATTCGGGTGGCGGCGCAGGTGCCGGCCGGCCAGCGCCAACGCGTGGTGCAGGTTGGTGCCCTGCTCGTAGACGCCCTCCAACCCCATCAACTCGGCGGGGCTCACCGTACGCGCGTACCGGCCGAACGCGATGATCTGCAACGCGTCCGAGCGGAACCGGGTTCTGACCAGGTGGTTGAGCGCCAACGCCGTCCGCTTCATCGGCAGCCATCGATTCTCCCTCACCATGGAAAACGACGTATCCACCAGCAACGCCACCGCGGCCTGGGTGCGTGTCTCGGTCTCGGACACCTCCAC
>CAZPZQ010000302.1:0-2547 GCA_964590745.1 uncultured Mycobacterium sp.
GACGTGTCGGGCAACTCGCAGGCCACCGGCACCCGGGCGGTCACCCGCGGGGCGCCGAACCCGGCCTGGCTGCGCCGCTGCGCCGAGCTCAACCAGCACACCCTGACCGCGGTGCGCGACCAGTTGGCGGCCCACCCGCTGACCACCGGGCTGCATGTGGCCGCCGCCGTGGTCGACGCGCTGCGCCCCGGGGACCAGTTGGTGCTCGGAGCGTCCAACCCGGTCCGGGACGCCGCACTGGTCGGGCTGTGCCCCGAGGGTGTGGCGGTGCGGTCCAACCGCGGCGTGGCCGGCATCGACGGCACCGTGTCCACCGCCATCGGCGCGGCGCTGGCCCACGAACGGGCAGAGCACCGGGGCCGCACCGTCGCCCTGATCGGCGACCTGACCTTCGTGCACGACAGCTCCGGGTTGCTGATCGGCCCCACCGAGCCGATACCGCGCCAGCTGACCATCGTGGTGTCCAACGACAACGGCGGCGGCATCTTCGAACTGCTGGAGCAAGGCGACCCCCGGTTCGCCGACGTGTCGTCGCGGGTCTTCGGCACCCCGCATGACGTCGACGTCGGGGCGCTGTGCCGCGCCTACCACGTGGATGCCCGGCAGATCGAGGTGGACGCCCTTGCCGCGACGCTGGACGAACCCGCTACCGGGATGCGGGTGCTGGAGGTCAAAGCCGACCGGTCGTCGCTGCGGGCGCTGCACGCCGCGATCAAGGCTGCGCTGTGAAGCTTCCGTCGCCGAAGCTACCGAAGCCGCTGCGGTCTTTGGAGTCGCCGAAGCGGCTGTTGCACTTGCTGGTTAACGGGGGCAACCAGGTTTCGCCGGCCACCGTGCCGCGGCGCATCCTGCGCTGGGCCCGGATCGGCGTGCTGATCGCGGCCGGGCTGGTGACGCTGCAGTCGGTGCTGCTGGTGGCCGGCGCCTGGCGTAACGACTTGGCCATCGAACGCGACATGGGCGTCGCCGAGGCCGAAGTGCTCAGCGCCGGCCCGCGGCGATCCACCATCGAGTTCGTCACTCCGGAGCGGATCACCTACCGGCCCGAGCTCGGCGTGCTCTATCCGTCCGAATTATCCACCGGGATGCGGATTTACGTCGAATACGACAAGAACGATCCCGATCTGGTTCGAGTGCAACACCGGACCGCGGTGCTGGCGATCATCCCGGCCGGCTCGGTCGCGGCGGTGGGCTGGCTGGTCGCCGCCGCCGCGCTGGTCGGCCTGGCCGCCGCCGGCCGGCGGTTGGACCGCCTGGAGTCGACCGGCTAACCGGCGTGCGTCAACCGGTTCAGCCAGCCCGGGTCGTCGGTGTCCACCACGGGGTTGGTGTTGAGGTGGTAAACCGTTGGCGTGCCGGGGTCTTCCGGGTTCACCTGGGTGAGCCGGGCCCGGTTGAACGCATTCATCGCGACGGTGTCGACGCCGGGCTGGCCGGACTCGATCCGCTCGATCAGATGCTCGGGCACCCCGCTGTCCCGGGCCATCCGCGCGATGTCGGTCGCGGTCGGGCCGTCGCCGCGCGGATGCTGGTTGCGGTAGAGATCGGCCACGAACGCTTGGTAGACCGTCGCGGACGTGGCCGGGTCGCCGGCCAGCATCAAGGCGTTGCCGACCCGGGCGGACGTGTCGTTGTGCCGGCGGTCATCTAAGAAGGTCAGCCAGCGGTACGTCACCGCCAGCTGCCCGTCACCGAGCTGACGGGCGATGTCCGGGCCGGAGGCCGCCTCGAACTTCGCGCAGTCCGGGCATTGCGGGTCGCAGAACAACTCCAGTTGCACCGGGGCGGTCGGCGAGCCGGCCAGCACACCGAGGCGGTCCGGGGTGAGCGCGGTGTCCGGCGCGCCGGGTTCGGCCGCCGCCGGGCCGACCAGCGCCACCGCGGTTGTCATCAGCATCGCGAGCATCGCGAATATGCCCAGCCAGGTTCGCATTTCTTCACCCTAGCCAAACCGGTAGCGTCGACACCGTGAGCCGCGCCACACTGGACAAGGACCCACGTGCGGTGGCGTCGATGTTCGACGGCGTGGCGCGCCGCTACGACCTGACCAACACGGTGCTGTCGTTCGGCCTGGACCGGCACTGGCGGCGGGCCACCCGGGCAGCGCTGCAGTTGCGGCCCGGCCAGCAGGTGCTGGATCTAGCCGCCGGGACGGCGGTGTCCACCGTCGAGCTGGCCAAATCCGGCGCCTGGTGCGTGGCGGCCGACTTCTCAGCCGGCATGCTGGCCGCCGGCCGACGCCGCGACGTGCCCAAGGTGGTCGGCGACGCCACCCGGTTGCCGTTCGGCGACAGCGTGTTTGACGCGGTCACCATCAGTTTCGGGCTGCGCAACGTGGCCGACAGCGATGCGGCGCTGCGCGAGATGGCGCGGGTCACCCGGCCGGGCGGGCGGCTGGTGGTGTGTGAGTTTTCCACGCCGGTCAATCGGTGGTTCGCCACGGTGTACAAGGAGTATGTGATGCGGGCGCTGCCGCGGGCGGCGCGGGCGGTGTCCAGCAACCCGGACGCCTACGTCTATCTGGGCGAGTCGATTCGGGCCTGGCCG
>CAZPZQ010000302.1:2557-4416 GCA_964590745.1 uncultured Mycobacterium sp.
ACCAGCCGGCGCTGGCGGAGCGGATCGAGCGCGCCGGTTGGTCGGCGGTGCGCTGGCGCAACCTCACCGGCGGCATCGTGGCCCTGCACGCCGCCACCCGTTAATAGGCGCTAATTGGCGCGGGGAAAGAAACCGCGAAAAAAGCTACACCAGCCGGCGGTTGGTGCGGATCCGCCAGCGCAACTCAGCGAGGATCAGGTAGCTGCCGGCGCTGCGGATGAATTTCGGCAGGAAGCGGTTGACGAAAGACACGAACAGGAACAGGCTTTCGAACCGGCGTTGGTCGATGCCGGTCCAGTCGAATCCCATCAGTTGACGAAACAGCGGCGGCAGCGACCCGATCGTCAAAAACCGCAGCAGCCGGGCGAACGGCCGGCGCAGCACGATGTTGACCATGTTCAGGCCGATCAGACGCAGCAGGTAGTCGCGGACCGCGTCGTCCATCCGGATCCGCTCGCAGGCCCGGTTCCAGTACACGTCGAAGTCGGCTCGGGTCGCCGGCCATTCGTCGGCAGTCACCTGCAGGGTGGTGCCCAGCGGTCGGGCCGCCCGGTAGAAGTGCTCGGCCTGTTCTTCGGTCAGCGGTCCGTGCAGCAACTGGTAGGTGTCCTCGAACCCGGTGTACAGGCATGCCGCCACCCACATCTGCAGCTCCCGATCAAAGCCGTTGTATTTCACCGGACTGTCCGGCCCGGACCGCACCGGCCGGTGGGCTTCGTCGACGGCCGCCCGGAATGCAGTGCGTTCCGGTTCGGTGCCCAGGATCGCCACGGCCAGGTACTGGGTGGTGGTGCGGGCGCGTTTCCACGGGTGTCGCATCAACTGGCCGGACTCGACGCGGCTTTCGATCACCCCGTAACCGACTTCGGGCCAGGACAGCTGCATGACGACATTGGCCGCCGCGCCGGCGAACGCCCAGAAATCCGTGGCGTCACTGAGATCGACCAACTCGTCGTTCCATCGCGGTGTGCGCCGAGTGATCTGGATGCGGGTTTGCTCGGTGGTCAGCCGCGGCGGGGTGGTGTCATCCATGTTGACGTACTGCGCTGACATGGCGGTCCTTTTCAGCTCTAGCCGGTCATCGGATCAACACCGGTAGCTGAACCAGCGCCCAGGACGCGGCGAAAACCCCGGCTGCTACGCCGCCGAGCACCAACAACCACAGACCGATCCGCAGCGCGCGGTGTTGCGGGTCCTTGCTCGTCATCACCGTTACCGCCTGCACCACGATGTCGATGAGCTTCACCAGGGTCATCACTGCATGCACACATTCGCGAACAGCAGCACCGGCCACGACACGATCGCCCCCAGGAAGGACACCACCAAGTCGACGCTCGGCATGTCCCGCAGGTGATCGGTGTGGGTGGACGACCAGATCATGCCGATGAGCAGGTAGGGCACGCCGAGTATCACCGCGAGCCCGATCAGTTCGGCGATCGTCAGCCGGTAGCGGAGTAGCCGGCCGATCTTCTCCAGCATGTGGATCACGATATCGGTGCGCCGCTCGTTCGGCGCGAACGTGCACGAAATGGCAGAGAGTCGTCGGCGCGAGCAGACGCAAAGGTACCCCAAACCAAAACCCGCGGAAATAAGGACTTTTGTGTCTGTTCGCGGTTAAGTAAACGGGGGCCGGCGGTCGATCAGGCGGGACAATCGCCCGCCGCCGCGCCACACCCGGGCCACCCAGTCGGCGTCGTCGGCGGTGACCAGGTTGGCCATCACCCGCACCGCGACGGTCATCAGCTTCGTCGACCGCATCGCCACCGGCCCGGTGCCGGGCAGAAACCGCGGAAACGTCAACAGCAACGCCAGCCGGCGCGCCACCGAGAAGCCGCGGGCATAGCGGCGCTGCAGCTCCG
>CAZPZQ010000303.1:0-4383 GCA_964590745.1 uncultured Mycobacterium sp.
AATACGCGGCGGCCTTGAGCAGCACCAGCGTGCCCACCAGGCTGACCAGCTGGATTCGCGCCGGCCGACTGAGCACTCCGGCCCGGCCGGACAGCCGAATACCGCCGAAGATGTAATGCCCCACCAGGTTCGCGACCAACGCCAAAAACACCGTCACCAGCAGGTAGCCGACCGCCAGCCGGTAGAACGGCAGGTCGAAGGCGTAGAAGCCGAGGTCCTTGCCGAACTGCGGGTCGTGGATGCCGAAGTCGCCGCCCTGCAGGAATAGCTGAACGCGCACCCAGTAGGCCTGGGCGATGATCCCGGCCAGCAGACCGACCGCCACCGGGATGCCGATTCCGAACAGCCGCGGCCGAGACAGCACAATGGTGCGGTAGCGTGTCACCGGATCGTTCGCCCCGTTGCTGGGCACGAACACCGGTCGGGCCCGGTAGGCGAGCGCCAATCCGGCGAACAGGATGCTGCCGACGATCAGCCCCACCACCAGGAAAACCACCAGCCGGGTGAGCAACACGGTGATGAACACCGATCGGTAGCCCAACTCGCCGAACCACAGCCAATCCACGTAGCCATCGATCAGTCGCGGGCCGAGCAGCATCAGCACGATCACTGCCAGCGCGGCCGCGATCAGAATCCGGCTACGCCGAGTCAGCTGCGGCATCCTTGCCGCGGGCCGCATACCCACCTGACACGCTCCCTGCTCAGATCGGATTCGACGCCGGCACTGCGTACGCGCCACCCGTCGTCGTCCATCTCAATCTTGTCGGCCCCACTGTACGCAACCTGGCGGGTCTGCTGGCCTGGCCCGTATCGGCGCCCGGTCAGCAGGACGGCGGCTCGCCGCCGGACGTCATGGTGCGCAGCGCGTCCACCGCCTGATCAAGATTGTCCACTTTGACCAGGCGCAGCCCGTCGTTGTCGGCGTTGGCCTCATAACAGTTGTCCGTCGGCACCAGGAAAACCTTCGCGCCGGCCTCCTGGGCGGCGACCATTTTGTGTGAGATCCCCCCGATCGCGCCGACCTCGCCGTTGGATTTGATGGTTCCGGTACCAGCGATGAACTGGTTGCCGGCCAGCGCGCCGGTGGTCAGTTTGTCGACCACCGCCAGGGAAAACATCAGGCCCGCCGACGGCCCACCCACGTTGGCCAGGTTGAAGTCGACGGTGAACGGCGCCCATGGCGCGTCGAGGACGGCGATTCCCAAAAAACCGTGGTCGCGGTCCGGGTTTTCGCCCAGCGTGATCCGGGCGCTGCCGGCTGGCGCGTTTTTTCGGCGGTAGTCGATCACCGCGACCTGACCCGGTTTGGTGGTGGCCAGTATCGAGGTGAATTGATCCACGTTGCTCACCGGTGTGCCGTTGACCGCGTCCACGGCGTCGCCCGGCCGCAACACGCCCGCGGACGGCCCGGGGTCGTGCACGTCTGCGATGGTGACCGCCGCCGGGTAACGCAGATAGCCCAAGGCGGCGTATTCGGCACTTTGCTCAGACGCTTTGAATTCCGTGGTGTTGTCTTCGTCGACTTCTTCGCGCGACTTGCCCGGCGGATACACCAGATCGCGCGGCAACACCTGGTCACGACCGGAAAGCCAGAAAGCCAGCGCCTCGCCGAGCGTGAGCCCGTCCCGCTGAGACACCGTGGTCATGTTCAGATGGCCCGTGGTCGGGTGGGTTTCGACGCCCTGGATGTCGACCACTTGCTTGCCGTCGACCATGCCGAGCGTGTCGAACGTCGGACCGGGGCCGAGCGCCACGAACGGCACCGGGACCGCGGCAAACAGGATGCCGAAAGCCACGATCGGCGCCAGTGCCACCAGCAGCGTCAGAATCCGCCTGTTCACTCCGGGTATGGTAAACGGCCCCGGCTGAAACCACGGCTCGGCCACGGTTCGATTGCGGCGCGGCTGTGCTGCACGCCGTACCGCTGACCGGTGAGTACCGTTGGGGTTATGGCTGACCTGCCCTGGGAAGACCCCGACCGCGAGCGGCGCGGCGGGCCCGACCCCGATTCCGGCTCCGGGCCCGCTGACCCGTTCGGCCTGGGCGGCAGCTTCGACCTGTCCGACCTGGGCCAAATCTTCACCCGGTTGGGTCAGATGTTCAGCGGTGCCGGCAGCGTGATGGCGACTGGCACAGCATCCGGTCCGGTGAACTACGAGTTGGCCCGGCAGGTCGCGTCGAACGCGATCGGCTCGGTGAAACCGATTCCCGCGGCGACGAACACCGCCATCGGCGATGCCGTCCGGCTGGCCGAGACCTGGCTCGACGGTGTCACCGCACTGCCGGCCGGCACCAGCAGTGCGGTCGCCTGGACGCCAAACGACTGGGTCGACAACACCATGCGCACCTGGCAACGGTTGTGTGATCCGATGGCTGAGCAGGTCTCAACGGTGTGGGCGTCGGCGCTGCCGGAGGAAGCCAAAAGCCTGGCCGGACCGCTGTTGTCGGTGATGTCGCAGATGGGCGGTTTGGCCTTCGGTTCGCAATTGGGCCAAGCGCTGGCCCGGCTGTCCAGTGAGGTGTTGACATCGACCGATATCGGCTTGCCGCTGGGTCCCAAAGGGGTGGCCGCGCTGTTGCCCGGCGCGATCGAGGAGTTCGCGTCGGGTCTGCAGCAGCCGCGCAGCGAAATCATCACGTTCCTGGCGGCCCGGGAGGCCGCCCATCACCGGCTGTTCAGCCACGTACCGTGGTTGACCAGCCAGCTGCTCAGCGCGGTGGAGGCCTACGCCAACGGCATGACCATCGACATCAAGGGAATAGAGGAACTGGCCCAAGGGTTTAGCCCATCCTCGCTGACCGATCCCGGCGCCATGGAGGAGCTGCTCAACCAGGGTGTTTTCGAACCCAAGGCCACCCCGGAACAACTGCAGGCGTTGGCGCGGCTGGAGACGCTGTTGGCGTTGATCGAAGGCTGGGTACAGACCGTGGTCACCGCGGCACTGGGCGACCGGATTCCCGGCACCGCCGCGCTGTCGGAAACGCTGCGCCGCCGCCGGGCCACCGGCGGTCCGGCCGAGCAGACCTTCGCGACGTTGGTCGGCCTGGAGTTGCGGCCGCGCAAGCTGCGGGAGGCCGCGGTGCTGTGGGAACGCTTGACCCAGGCCGTCGGGGCCGACGCCCGAGACCGGGTCTGGCAGCATCCCGACCTGCTGCCGGAAGCCGAAGATCTGGACGAGCCGGCGGCCTTCATCGACCGGATGATCGGCGGTGACACCAGCGGGATCGATAACGCCATCGATCGGGCGCTCGCCGAGTTCGCCGCGGACTCCAAGGACGACAGCCCGGATGCCGACGATCGGGACCACCCGGACGACTCTGTGGATAACTGATCGGCTCGCGCCGCTGGCCGTGGCACAGTCGCACCCTGTGAGCAGCACTACGCCGTACGCCCTCGACCCGGCGATGCCGGTGCTGTTACGTCCGGACGGAACGGTGCAGGTGGGCTGGGATCCACGGCGTGCGGTGCGGATTCGGCCGCCTCGGGGCCTGACCGCAGCCGGGTTGGCCGCATTGCTGCGGACGATGGAGTCGCCGGTAGGGCTTCCCGCGCTGCAGCGCCAGGCCACCCGAGCCGGCCTGTCGGACGCCGCCGAGCTGGCCGATCTCATCGCTGCGTTGATCGATGCGGGCGTGGTTACCCGCGGTGTCACCGGTGGGCGGCATACCAAATCGGTGTCGATCCGGCTGCATGGCCAAGGACCGCTGTCCGACCTGCTGGTGGATTCGCTGCGCTGCTCAGGCGCCCGGATTCGGCGCAGCAGCCAGCCGCACGCCGTATTGACCGCTGCCGGAACCGATCTGGTGGTGTTGACCGATTACCTGGTCGCCGACCCGCGGATGGTGCGCGAGTTACGCGCCGCGGGCATCCCGCACCTGCCGGTGCGGGTGCGCGACGGGGTCGGTTTGGTTGGCCCGCTGGTCATCCCGGGGGTGACCAGCTGCCTGGATTGTGCAGACCTGCACCGCCGCGATCGCGACGCAGCGTGGCCGGCGGTGGCCGCCCAACTCCGCGACACCGTGGGCAGCGCCGACCGTGCGACCGTGCTGGCGACTGCGGCGCTGGCGCTTCACCAGGTCAATCGGGTGATCGCCGCGGTGCGCGGCATGGCGGCGATGCCGGGGCGCCGCGATCCCGGACCGCCGCCGACGCTGAACGCGACTCTGGAGTTCGACGTGGGCGCCGGCTCCATCACCGCCCGGCACTGGTCCCGACATCCGCTGTGCGGCTGCTGACATGCGTTGTTGCCAACCCTCCGGTGCTGCCCGAGACCGTCGGGGATGATGGATACGTGGCAGATATCAAGCGCGGACGCGCGGCGCGGAACGTCAAGTTGGCCAGCCTGCCGGTCGGGTTTGCCGGCCGGGCCGCGGTCGGGCTCG
>CAZPZQ010000304.1:0-4350 GCA_964590745.1 uncultured Mycobacterium sp.
CGTTCGAGGTGGCCTGCCTGGTGGGTTGCGGTGTCACCACCGGTTACGGCTCGGCAACCCGAACCGCCGACGTCCGGCCCGGGGATGACGTCGCGGTCGTCGGTGTCGGCGGGGTCGGGATGTCGGCGGTGCAGGGCGCAGTGAACGCCGGCGCTCGCTACATCTTTGTGATCGATCCGGTGGAATGGAAACGCGACCAGGCACTGAAGTTCGGTGCCACGCACGTGTACCCGGACATCACCGCCGCGTTGGGCGGCATCGCCGAAGTCACCGCCGGGCTGATGGCCAAAAAGGTGATCGTCACCGTCGGTGAGGTGCACGGCCAAGACGTCGAGAACTACATGATGATTACCGGTAAAGGCGGCACCTGCGTGATGACCGCGATCGGTAGCATGGTGGACACCCAGGTAACGCTGAATCTGGCAATGCTGACCCTGCTGCAGAAGAACCTGCAGGGCACCATCTTCGGCGGCGGTAATCCGCAATACGACATCCCGAAGCTGCTGTCGGTGTACAGGGCCGGGAAGCTGAACCTCGACGACATGGTTACCCGACAGTATCGGCTGGAGCAGATCAACGACGGCTACCAGGACATGCTCGACGGCAAGAACATCCGCGGCGTCATCCGCTACACCGACGCCGACCGGTAGCGCTGGGTATCGGCGCTCGGCGACGGCGGGTGAGATCCTCCGGCGACCTGCTGGCCGGCCGGGCGGCGGTGGTGGTCGGCGGAGCTTCGGGTATCGGCTTCGCGACGGCCGTCCTGCTGGCTCAGCACGGCGCCGGTGTGGTGGTCAATGGCCGCGACCCGGACACGGTTAGCGGGGCAGCGCAACACATTCCCGGGTCGGTGGCATATCCGGGGTCTGCTGCCGACCCGGCAGTCGCGGACGCCCTGATCGACACCTGTGTGCGGGAATTCGGGCACATCGACATCCTGGTCAACTGCGCCGGCATCGCCGAACCGTCCGGTTCGTCGATCCTCGACGTGACCAGCGAGCAGTTTCGGCAGTTGCTCGACGCCCACCTGGGGACCGTCTTCGAAACCTGTCGCGCGGCGGCGCCGAAGCTGGCAGCTCAGCGCGCCGGTTCGATCGTGAACACCAGCTCGCTGGCCTTCTTGGGCGATTTCAGCGGCACCGGGTATCCGGCCGGCAAGGGCGCAGTCAATGCCTTGACGCTGGCGATCGCTGCCGAACTCAAGGAGTACGGCGTGCGCGCCAACGTGATCTGCCCGGGTGCCAGGACCCGCTTGTCCACCGGGCCGGAATATGAAGCACGCATCGCCGGACTGCACCGCCGCGGACTGCTCGACGAAGTCAGCATGGCCGGCGCCCTCGACGTCGCGCCTCCCAGCTATGTGGCGCCGATGTATACCTACTTAGCCAGTGATCTCGGCAAAGATGTGACCGGCCGGATATTCGTTGCTGCCGGAGGATTTGTCGGCGAGTTCGGCCGTCCCGCGCCCGGTTTCATCGCTTATCGCGATCATCACGACGCGCCGCCCTGGTCGGTGGAGGAGTTGCACGGCTTGTTCAGCAAGGCCGTCATCGGCTGAACACCCGGAGCGCAGGTCGCCGGCTAGGTCACGGCGTGGCGGAACACCAGGCTGGCTTTCAGCCTCGTCTTGCCACCCACCATCCCGAAGAAGTTACCTTCCACCCGGAACTGCTTGCGGGTGACGGTTGTCTGCGTTGTCAGACGCACGGTGCCGTCGTCGAGCGCCGACACTTTGACGTCCAACGGCAGTGCAGCGGTGACCCCCTTGACGGTGAGGTCGGCCTGCAGCCGAACATTGTCACCGCCGGCCGGCTCCCCGCCCTTGACCACGACGGTGATGTCGGGGTATTTCTCCACGTCGAAGAAGTTCGCCGACTGTAAATCCTCGTCCCGCCGGTCCAACCCGGTGTCGATCGACGCAGCTTTGACGTCAACTCGGCCGGACACCGTTTGAGCGTCCGCAATCTCCCCACCGCCGCTGAATTCGGTGAAAGCACCCCGGACCTTCAATGCGCCCCACATGGTGTTGTTCTCGAAATGAATGGTCGATTGCTCTGGAACCAGGTTCCAGACGCCCACCGCTTTGGCACTGTCGAGAATGGCCGTGACAACTGACATCTCATCTCCTCTACGCGAGCACGATCCGGAAAAGGACGCGGTCAACCGCTCGATATCAAGATTAGCCAGTGTGTGACCGGAGACGACCGCTTGAGCAGAATTCAGGCATCAAAATCACAGCTTGCCGACGGTCGCAGTTCCCGGCCGGTCACGATCGAGGCCCGCAGCGGCCATATGCTGGAGGCATGGCCACCGTCTTTACCAAAATCATCAACCGGGAACTGCCGGGCCGATTCGTCTACGAAGACGATGGGGTCGTCGGTTTCTTGACCATCGAGCCGATGACACAGGGCCACACCCTGGTGGTGCCGCGCGAAGAGATCGACCAGTGGCAAGATGTCGATCCCGTCGTGTTCGGTCGGGTGATGACGGTCGCGCAGCGGATCGGCAAAGCGGTGTGCCGCGCGTTTTCAACCCAGCGGGCCGGCCTGATCATCGCCGGACTGGAAGTCCCGCATCTACACGTTCACGTCTTCCCGACCCGCAGCCTCAGCGATTTCGGTTTCGCCAACGTCGACCGCAATCCATCCCCGGAATCGCTCGACGAAGCGCAGGCTAAAATCATCGCCGCGCTGGAAGAGTTGGCCTGACAGGTCAACTCACCGCTGCTCCGACGTCAGCCGTATCGGTGATCCGCGGCACGCTGACCCGGAACCGGCAGCCCTCGCCGGGCACGGTGGTGATGGTGACGGTGCCGTTGTGGGCCCGGGTCAGCGAATCGACGATCGGCAAACCCAACCCGGCCCCACCGCTGGCTCGCGCCCGAGAGGAGTCGGCACGGAAGAACCGTTCGAACACCCGCTGTGCGTCCTGCTCACTCATCCCGGGGCCCTGGTCGATGACCTCCAGCACAACGTCGTCGCCCTCGGTGCCGACCCGCACGGTGACGTCAGTCGCCTTGGGCGTGTGCTGTAATGCGTTGGCCACCAGGTTATTCAGCACTTGACGCAGCCGCGCTTCGTCGCCGAGAACCTCGGGGATGCCCGGTCCGTCGAACACTTCCAGACTGATCTTCCGCTGCGGTGCCACCGCCCGGGCGTCGTGCACCGCGTCGCTGGCCAACGCCAGCAAATCCACCCGATGCCGTTCCAGCGGCCGCTGAGCGTCCAGTTGGGCCAGCAGCAACAGGTCCTCCACCAACAGGCTCATCCGACGCGCTTCGCTTTCGATCCGCGACATCAGCATGTCGACATCATCGGCGGCGCCCTGGCGGTACAGTTCGGCGAAACCGCGGATCGTGGTCAGCGGGGTGCGAAGCTCATGACTCACGTCGGTGCTGAAACGACGCATGTGCTCTTCGGAACGACGGGCATCCTCGGCCGACTTCTCCGAAGCCGCCACCGCCTGTTGGAGCCGGGACAGCATTCCGTTCAGCGCTAGCGACAGCCGGCCCACCTCGGTGCGCGCACCACGCTCGGGGATACGGCGATCCAGTTGCCCGGCCGCGATCGCCGCAGCAGTGCGCTCGACCTCGATCAGCGGCCGCAGGCTGCGGTTCACCATCACATAACCGACCAGCCCGAGCACCAGCAGCACCGTCGCGCCGATGGCAATCCGTGACCAGGCGAGGTACCGCACCGTGGCCTTGACGTCAGACAGGTCCCTGGCCACCGTGCACAGTCGGCCATCCGGACCCCGTATCGACACCGCTCGCCACTGAACCGCCGATCCGTTCACCGAATCCACCGTGACGGGTTCTGGTCCGACGTCGTTGTCCGGCGGCAGGAGCGGTTCGGCATGTTGGTCGTTGACGACGGTCCAGGTGCGGCCGTTGGCGTCCACGTCGCGCACGTAGAAGTTCGACGGCGGACGTCCGGGATCCGGCCCGTGCTGCGACCCGGGCAGGACATGCCGCTGCCCCTGCGCCCAGCCGCGGGAGGCGTCGAGCAGAGTCTCGTCGATCCGGCTGACCAGCCGGTGCTTGAGGATTGACGTCATCGCATACCCCTGCGCCAACAGCCCTAACGCCACCAGACCCAAGGCGGCGGCGACCAAACTGACGCGTAGCGGCAGCACGATACGGTGGCGGTTGCCCATCCTCGTATTCTTCGCCTGCCGGGCGCTGCTGGCTACCCGGACCGGTCTCTGCTCAGCGGGGTTCGCGCAGCACATACCCCACGCCGCGCAGCGTATGCAGCAGCCGCCGATTGCCGGTGTCGATCTTGCGGCGCAGATACGAGACGTAGGACTCCACGACGTTGACATCGCCGCCGAAGTCGTAGCGCCAGACGT
>CAZPZQ010000305.1:0-4348 GCA_964590745.1 uncultured Mycobacterium sp.
CAGTGGGCGGGCAGTCCAGCTTCTACACCGCCTGGTACAAGCCGGCCTGCGGTAATGCGGGCTGCTCCACTTACAAGTGGGAGACCTTTCTGACCAGCGAGCTCCCCCAGTACTTGGCGTCCCAGCAGGGTGTCAAGTCGACCGGCAGCGCGGCGGTCGGCATCTCGATGGCCGGTACGTCGGCGATGAACCTGGCAATCTATCACCCGCAGCAGTTCATCTACGCCGGGACGCTGTCGGGTTACATCCACCCCTCGGCCGGCCAAGGCTGGATCGGCTTGGCGATGGGTGACGCCGGCGGTTACAAGAAGGAAGACATGTGGGGTCCGGACAATGATCCGGCATGGCAGCGCAACGACCCGACGGTCAACGTCGACAAGCTGGTCGCCAACAACACCCGGCTCTGGGTGTACTGCGGCAACGGCAAGCCGAACGAGCTGGGCGGCGACAACCTACCCGCCACCTTCCTTGAAGGCAACTTCATGATCGGTGACAACAAGAAGTTCCAGGAGCTCTACACCGCGGCCGGCGGGCACAACGCGGTGTTCGACTTCCCGGACTACGGCACCCACAGCTGGGAGTACTGGGGTGCGGAGCTGCAGACAATGAAGCCTGACCTGCAGAGCTACCTGGGCGCCAGCGCTGGCGGATCGGGTGCCAGCAGCGGGTCCGGCGAATAGGACGGCTCGGTCGGCTTAGCCGTCGAACCTGCACTATGCCCCGGCGCACTGGTCGCGCCGGGGCATGGTTTTTTCCGCGGACCGGCCGGTCGTCACCGCTGGGGCCAGCCGTCCCGTCGTGCCCGCGGCATGGTTGGATCGAAACCATGCAAGGTTCGGCGACGGTTCGGATGGCGGCCCCCGCACAGCGGATCTGGGATCTCATCGCGGATGTGCGCAACACCGGCAAATTTTCGCCGGAGACGTTCGAGGCGGAATGGCTCGATGGCGCCGCCGGACCCGCGGTGGGCGCACGATTTCGCGGCCATGTCCGGCGCAATGAGATCGGCCCGGTGTATTGGACGACCTGCCGGGTCACCGAGTGCGAGCCCGGCCGGGAGTTCGGGTTCGAGGTTCTGGTCGGCGACCGGCCGGTCAATCACTGGCACTATCGGCTGGCACCTACCGCGGACGGCACCGAGGTCACCGAGTCCTTTCGGATGGCCGACTCCCCCCTGACGGCGATGTATTTCTGGGTGTTTGGTGGTTTTCTACGGCAGCGGCGCAACATTCGGGATATGCGGCGGACGTTGGAGCGCATCCGGGACGTGGCCGAGGCGGCGTGACCGATCGGCGGTGCCGATGTCAGGTCGTCGGCGGCCGGGCGACGCACTGCGCGGTATACAGCGCCTCGCCCAGTTTGTCCATCAGCTCCAGTTGAGTCTGCAGATAGTCGATGTGGTCTTCTTCCTCGACAAGAATGCCCTCCAGCAACTTCGCCGACGTACTGTCTTGTTTTTCTCGGCACATGACAATGCCGGGCTTGAGCCGGTTGAGCACGTCGAGTTCCAGCGCGAGGTCACTTTCGAACTGTTCACGCAGGGTCTGCCCGATGCGCAGCGATCCGATGCGCTGGTAGTTCGGCAGGCCGTTGAGCAGCAGAATCCGGTCCGTTATCGCTTCGGCGTGCCGCATCTCTTCGAACGATTCTTCTCGGGTACGGCCGGCCACCTCGGTAAAGCCCCAGTTGGCTTGCATCTTGGAATGCAGGAAATACTGGTTGATCGCGGTCAGTTCGCTGGTCAACTGCTCATTGAGCAGCCGCAGGACATCCGGATCACCGTGCATGCTCACTCCTATCGTGTGAAGGCCATCGCGTACTGGGCCGCCGAGAGGCGAACCGAACCGGTGGAACGTCGTATCGCGACGAAACTCAATCTAGTCAGACGGCGCTGGCCAGCGCGACCTTTAATCGCCGACTCGGCGCGTCGGACCAGCATGCTCGTCACCGTGCGGAGCAACGGTGACGGGTTCCACAGCCAGCATTCCTACCGGGGCCGATTAAGTTAGGTTAGACTCCACTAACATGAAGTCCGGCTCGCACGGCGATGTGCTTCGTCCACCTCGTCGTCTGAGCGTCGAAGGTCGCGGGTAGGGGGCGGCGCGATGTACGTGTGTTTGTGTGTCGGGGCCACCGACCAGATGGTGTCCGACGCCGTTGCCGCGGGCGCTTCGACATCGAAAGAGGTGGCCGCGGCGTGCGGTGCCGGCGCTGACTGCGGCCGCTGCCGATGCACGGTGCGTGGCATCATCAGCACCACCCTTGGTCCGACACCGGTCGGTCCGGTCAACGAGTCGCTCAAACACCTGATGCTGGAGATCACCCCGGTCGGGTCGTACTGATTCAGTCGCTTTTCCGCCCGGTGAACTGGGCTAGTGCGGCGGCATTGGCCCGGCCTCCCAGTAACTGTGCGAACTGCGCGTTTTCCCGCTCGCTGGCCGCGGCTATCTCCGGCCGGATCGGTTCGGTCATGGTGCTTTTGACCGCCATCAGGCTCGGGATAGGCCGGGCGGCGAGGATTTCCGCATGCCGGTGGGCTTCGTCCAGCAGCGCCGACGGTTCGCAGATCTTCCACACCAGCCCCATTCTCAGGGCTTCGTGGGCGTCAACCCATTCCGAGGACATCAGTAGCCACGCCGCGTTCTGACGCCCGATCAGTCGCGGAAGCAGGTACGACGACGCTGCTTCGGGCGCGACTCCCAGACTGGTGAACGGACATTTCAGCCGCGCCGTCGACGACATGAACGCCAGGTCGGCATAGCCGAGAATGGTGGTTCCTATCCCGATACCGATACCGTTCACCGCGCAGATCAGCGGCTTGGGGAACCGGGCCAGCGCATCGATCAATCCGGTGAAACCGTACCGCCCACCGGTGAACTGCGGATCGGTCACTCGGGCCTGCAGCTCGGCAAGGTCGGTGCCGGAACTGAATGCCCGTCCGCTGCCGGTGAGCAGCACTACCGCGACTTCCGGGTCGTCCGCAGCAGCCAGCAACGCCGCAGCGGTGGCATCGTAGAGGGCTTCGTTGAAGGCATTGAGCGCCTCAGGGCGATTCAGCGTGAGGGTCCGCACCCGGTTGGCGTCGTCGACCTGGAGTAACACGCCTGCAGCCTAGCGGCCTGGCCCGGCGCCGCATGCTCAGACCGGTTTACGCACCAGGCGAACCTCGCGATCCGTTTGGATCAGTTCGCCGATGATCCCGGCCAACCGTCGGTAAGGGCCATCCAGGCCACTGGTGGAGCGAAATACCAGCCCGATTCGCCGACCCGGGCGCGGGGCGGCGAAGTAGGCCAGCCCGAGGCCGGCGCGTTCGGCTTCCACCGCCACTGCGGTTTGTGGTATCAGCGTCACCCCTAGCCCGCCGGCCACACATTGCACCGCGGTTGCCAGCGACGCGGCCCGGGTATCGGCGAGTTCGACCGGGATGCCCGCATTACGGCAGATATCCAGAGCCTGATCACGCAGGCAGTGTCCCTCGTCGAGAAGTAGCAACGGTAGCTGCGCCAACGCTGCTGGCGAGACCCGTCGCTTGCCCGCCAACGGGTGGCGGGCCGGCAAGGCCAGCACAAAGTCTTCGTCGTAGACTCCGATCTCAGTGATCCCGCTGGTCGCCGCTGGCAACGCGATCAGCGCCGCGTCCAACGCTCCTTCTCGCAGCGCCGTCAGCAGCCGTTCGGTCTGATCCTCGATCACCCGCAACGTGAGCTCGGGTAACCGATCCGCTAACCCGGCCAGCATCCGTGGCAGCACATACGGCGCCACCGTCGGTATCAGCCCCAACCGCATGGTGCCCTGTAACGGATCGGAAACCCCTGCCGCCGCGGCGGAAAACCTGGCCGCGGCTTCGATCACGGCTTGTGCGTGCGGGAGCAGCTGTTCGCCCTCGGCCGTCAAGAATACCCGCCGAGTCGAGCGCTCGATCAACTGCACGCCCAGACCAGTCTCCAGCGCTGAAAGTGCCTGTGAGAGCGTCGACTGGCTGACACTAAGGCTGGTCGCCGCGCCGCTGAAGTGGTGTTTCTCGGCGACCGTTGCGAAAGCCCGCAGCCCAGCCAGGGTCGGGTGATAACTCTTATCGGACATACTTATAAGTATAGTTTGAACTATTATCTTTCGGTTATAGTAGTTCTGCGGCACCATGGAGAGAGCGAGTATTCACACCGCAAAGTTTTCAACTACACGGATCCCAACCATAAGGAGTGACATGGCACTGCTGACCATCGGTGATCAGTTCCCGGCTTACCGGCTTACCGCGCTCGTCCCGGGCGACCTGTCCAAGGTCGACGCCCAGCAGCCGGAGGACTATTTCACCACCATCACCAGCGACGATCACCCGGGCAAGTGGCGG
>CAZPZQ010000306.1:0-3306 GCA_964590745.1 uncultured Mycobacterium sp.
GCCCGCGAATGCGCCGAGGCCCGGGCCAAGGACGTCAGCGTCATCGCCACCGAGGCCGGCTGGAACCTCTACGTCGGCGGCAACGGCGGCTTCTCGCCCAGGCACGCGCAGCTACTGGCCGCTGACCTAGACGACGTGACACTGGTCCGCTACATCGATCGGTTCCTGATGTTCTACATCCGGACCGCCGACCGACTGCAACGCACCGCCCCGTGGATCGAATCACTCGACGGCGGGCTGGATCACGTTCGCGAAGTGGTCTGCGAGGACTCGCTCGGCCTGGCCGCCGAATTTGAGGCGGCGATCGCCCGACACGTGCAGAACTACTCCTGCGAATGGAAGGGCGTACTCGACGACCCGGAGAAACTGTCGCGATTCGTGTCGTTCGTCAACGCGCCCGACGCCGAGGATCCCACCGTCGCGTTCACCGAGCGCGACGGCCGCAAAATCCCGCTGCCCATCGGTACGTCACGCTGATCGCGGAGGAGGAAGGATGAAACCGGAGAACACCATTCAGGCCTGGACCGACGCCTGCAGCTATGACCGGCTGATCCCGGGGCTCGGTGTGGGTGTGCTGCTGGACGACGGCTCGCAGGCAGCGCTGTTCCGAATCCACGACGGGTCGGTGTATGCGGTCGGCAACATCGATCCGTGCTTTGGCGCCGCCGTGTTGTCCCGCGGTATCGTCGGCGACCGCGCCGGCCGACTGGTGGTCGCGTCACCACTGACCAAGCAGGTATTCGCCCTCGACGATGGCAGCTGCCTGGACGATCCGCGGGTCTCAGTGCCGGTCTACCCGGTCCGGATCACCGCCGACGGCCTGGTGCAGGTCGGTCGTCGTCACACCGGCGCGGCCGCCGCTGCGTAGCATCACGGCGAAGCCGCCGGCTCCGACCGCAGCGCCCGAATGAACCGACTGGCGATGAGTTGTGCGGTCTCAGGGTGCGACCCCAATGGCTCGGACACCACGTCGGCACCCGAGTTGCGCAGCCGTTGCTGAAAGAGCCCATCGGCCAGTAGATATGACACCACTACTACTCGGTGTGCGCTTTGTCGGCGCAGCGCGGCCACCGCGTCGGCAACGCTGGGCTTGCCGGTGGCGGCGAACGCCAGCCCGACTTGGGTACCGATCAAAGCCGACAGCAACTTCACAACCAGCTGTAAGTCGGCCTGAGCCAGCGGATCTGAGGTACCGGCCGCCGCAAGCAGCACTGAATCGCCTGACCGCCAGCCTGACTCCGTAAGACGCGCGGCAACCACTCGGACGATGTGCGGTCCGGGTCCCAGCGCGGGCGTAACAGTGACGTTCGGGTGCCCGCTCGTCGTGATGTGTGCCGGCAGGTCACGGCGCACATGGTAGCCACGAGACAGGAACGCGGGCAGTACTACCGCAGCGTCGCCGGAATCGCTGATCGAGGCCAGGATTTCACCCGGCGTTGGCCCCAGAACGTCGACGAAGGCGACCCGCACGCCCCGGTGCAGCAGCGCACCGACCCGGTCGGCGAGGTCGGCGATCATGGCGATGCCGGCCGGTTTGCGGGTACCGTGTGCGACCAAGATAGGGCTCATGGCGTGCCGGCCTGTTCGTCGACCGCCAGCCGATAACCACGCTTGACTATTGTTTCAACAATAGCCTTGTCTCCCAATGCGCTCCGAAGCCTTAACACTGCGGTCTCCACCGCGTGCGTGTTGTTGTTGTTTCCGGGCAACGCCCGCAGCAGGTCGTCGCGGGCTACGACGGCGCCAGGATGCTTTGCCAGTGCTCGTAAAGTCGCCATCGCGACAGCTGACAAAGACCTGATCGCTCCGTCGACGCGGGCACAGTTATGTTGGATTTCGATCCGGTGGCCAGCCGCTCGCACCGTGCCGAAGGGTAGTCCCGGCAGCTCGTCGGCAATATGGCGAGCCAATGCTCCCAACCGCGTTCGCTGCGGTGAAGAGGTGGGAACGCCCAGTCGGTTCAACGGCCCAGCGGCCACCGGACCGACGCACATTGCGCGGACGCTGCAACTCAGCGCGGCAAGCAGTTCGGCGGTGATACCCAACTCGGTTGCGCGGGCCAGCGTCGCCACCACCGCCGGCGCCGAGGTGAAGGTGACGGCATCGAACCGCTGGTATGCGACCTGGATGACCAGCTGATCGAACTCGCCGCCCAGCGGCGTGGCACGCCACCGGTAGGCTCGAATAGGAACTAACTCCGCACCCGCGGCGCGTAAGTCGTCGAGCAGTTCGGGCACTGGATCCCAATGGTTGGTAGCACCATGCATTTGGACGGCGACACGTCGACCAGCCAATGCCGATTCCAGTCCGGATTCGATTAAGTAGTAGAGGATCTCGCGTAACGAGTCGGATTTCGGCGACCATTTTTCCACCAACCCGGCCGCGCGCAGCGCGCCGGTCGTCTTCGGTCCGCGTGATACGATGCGGGCCTCGGATAACGCAGCGAGCAGCGCATCGCCGAGTCCCCAACCGCTGGCGGCAGCGACCCAGTCGCGGAACCCGATGGCGGTAGTCGCGATCAGAATGTCGGGTGGAGAGTCGATCAGCGCCTTTGTCTGCCGGCGCAGTTCGTCGTCGTCAGGCGGGCTAGCTACGACGATCGCCGGAGCGGCGCGGACTGTGGCGCCGTAGCGCCGCAGTAGGGTGGACAACTCATCGGCGCGGTTCGCCGACGTCACCGCAACCCGGTAACCGGTGAGCGGCGCTCGGACTGGCTCGCTCATAGCAAAGGTGTACGCCCGAGAGATTTCGGCGGCATTACCAGCCAGTTGCCGCCGCGTTGCGGTGTGCTGCCGACCACGCTCATTCGTGACCAACAGGCGGCCGAGGCGTCAGCCCAGAATCAGACCGGACGTGGGCACCCCGGTGCCGGCGGTCACCAGCACATGCTCGACGCCGGCCACCTGGTTCACCGAGGTACCCCGCAACTGCCGCACTGCCTCGGCGATGCCGTTCATCCCGTGGATGTAGGCCTCGCCGAGCTGACCGCCATGGGTGTTGATCGGCAGCCGCCCGCCAAGCTCGATGGCGCCGTCGGCGATGAAGTCCTTGGCCTCGCCCCGGCCGCAAAACCCCAACTCCTCCAACTGAATCAACGTGAAGGGAGTGAAGTGGTCGTAGAGCACCGCAGTCTGAATGTCGCTGGGCCGCAAACCGGATTGCGCCCACAGCTGACGACCGACCAGGCCCATCTCGGGCAGGCCGAGCTCAGGCCGGTAGTAACTGGTCATCGAATACTGGTCGGCACTCGCTCCCTGCGACGCCGCTTCGATGGCCACCGGCCGGTGCTGGAGATCCTTGGCTCGC
>CAZPZQ010000306.1:3316-4319 GCA_964590745.1 uncultured Mycobacterium sp.
GCCCGAGGTGATGACCAGGGCTACACCACCATCGGTTTCCTGACAACAGTCCAGCAGGCGCAGCGGCTCGGCGATCCACCGCGAGTTCTGGTGGTCATCAATGGTTATCGGCTTCCGGTAGAAATACGCCTTCGGGTTATTGGCGGCGTGCTTACGGTCAGCCACCGATACCGCACCGAAGTCGCGACTGGTCGCCCCGGACAGGTGCATGTACCGCCGAGCGATCATCGCCACCTGGGCGGCCGGCGTCGACAGGCCGTGCGGATACGAGAACGAGTTGTCCACCCCGGTCGAATCAGCATTGTCCACCAGCCGGGTCTGCACCTGCCCGAACCGCACACCCGAACGTTCGTTGAACGCCCGGTATGCGACGACGCAATCGGCCATCCCGGTGGCCACCGCCATGGCGGCCTGCTGGACGGTGGCACACGCCGCGCCGCCGCCGTGGTGAATCTTGGAGAAGAAGGTCAATTCGCCGGCCCCGATGGCCCGCGCTATGGCGATCTCGGTGTTGGAGTCCATCGTGAAGGTGACCATGCCGTCCACGTCGGCGGCGGTCAGGCCGGCGTCGTCGAGCGCATCCAGCACCGCCTCGGCGGCCAGCCGCAGCTCGCTGCGCCCGGAGTCTTTGGAAAACTCGGTGGCGCCGATTCCGACGATGGCAGCTTTGCCGGACAGCGGGCCTGCCATCAGGTACCGCCGACCGTTAGGGTCGCATCGGCCACGACATGGTCACCAAGACTGTTGCGACCCACGACCTTCACCGTGATCAGACCGTCTTCTACCGCGGTGACCTCACCGGAGAAGGTGACCGTGTCGTAGGCGTACCACGGCACCCCGAGGCGCAGTCCGATCGACCGGAGCACTGCGGTTGGTCCCGCCCAGTCGGTGATGTAGCGCTGCACCAGGCCGGTGTCGGTGAGGATGTTGACGAAGATGTCCTTGGAGCCCTTGGCCTGCGCCTTGTCCCGGTCGTGGTGCACGTCCTGGTAGTCGCGGGTGG
>CAZPZQ010000307.1:0-3977 GCA_964590745.1 uncultured Mycobacterium sp.
GCCCTCGAACAGCATGCTGGCCCGCTCGGCCTCCCCGACGGCGACCGGATCCACCTGCTTGTCCACCGGCAGCGACTCACCGGTGAGCAGCGACTCGTCGACCTCAAGGTCTTCGGCCACCAGCAGGCGAGCGTCGGCTGGCACCACGTCGGGGGCCACCAGGTCGATGACATCGCCCGGATGCAGTGCTTTGGCCGGCACCGTGACGGTGCGTTCGCCGCGCCGGGCCGCCTCCAGCCGGCGTCGGGTGGTCGCCACCACTGGCACCACCGCGCGCCGCGCCAATTGGTCCTGCTCGGTGAACAACCCGGCGACCGCCGCCTCGGCCCGCAATCGTTGCACCCCGCCGACTACCGCGTTGGCGGTCATCACCCCGGCCACCAGCAGCGCGTCGATGCCGCTGCCGACGATCGCCGACGCCGCCGCGCCCACCGCCAGCAGCGGGGTCAGCGGATCGGCGAGTTCGGCGCGCGTCGCGGACAGCAACCGACCCACCTGAGCGGCCGGTGCGCGCAGCGGCGCCACCGCCGGGTTGTAGGAAAGGTCCTCCAGCACCCGGCGCCAGGCCGGGGTGCCGGTATCGTCGACCAACGGTCGGGCCCGCCGGCTGGTCAACCGCGAATAGACGATCTCCGGGTCCAGGGCATGCCAGGCGGTCAGCGGCTGCGGCGTCGGATCCGGCTGGCGCAGCACCTTATTGGCGGCCAGCGACCCGGCCACCAACGCCGCCGCGCCGGCCGCGTTGACCGGATCCAGCCAGCGGCGCAAGGTGAATCGGTTGACGCCGCCGCCCGAGTCGCCGGTGACCAGCAACAGCCCGGCCAACGTGCTGCCGCCCTGGGCAAGACGCACCGACGATTCACTGGCCCGCTTGGCGACCGGCAGCGCCGACAGAATCCGCACCGCCGCAGCCAGATCGGTGCCGGTGATGATGTCGGCGGTCCACGGGGTGGCGCTCTGCGGATCGTCGAGCGCCACGCCGACATCCGCGACGGCCAGCGCGGCCAGCGTGTCGGTGGAGGCGAAATCCCGGTGCAGCGCGGTGATCAAAAGTACCGGCCCGCGATCGGCCCGCAGTTCGCGGACCAACTGCAGCAGTGGGGTGCCGGCCGGATAGCTGGCGGCGACGCTGGCGGTCAGATCCTGAGTGCCGGCCACGTGCCGCAGCACCACCCGCGCCCCGGTGCGGTGCGCGGTCTGCAGCAGCGGCACCGCGAACGGGTCGACCTCCCAGCCGACTTCGACGCGGCCCACCGGTTCGCCGTCGCAAACCAGGTCGGCGTGTTCCAGACCTTGGGCGGGCGCCGCCGACGGCTGGGCGCGCAGCCACCGCAGCCGCGCCCCGGTAGCGGGCAGCTCGTCGGGGTCGGGGTCGGGCGCCTGTTCGCCGTGCAGCAGCGCGTCGGCGACCTCGTAGACCCGGTCGTCGTCCCAGCCGGGCGCATCGCCGCGAGCCTGCAGCACCGCGCGGGCGTCGCCGCGCAACGCCGCGCCGTCGACCACGACCACCCGCACCCGGTCCAGCCGGCGCAGCGCGCCGGGATCGAGCACCAGTTGCCCGGCGTCGGCCAGCCCGCGGCCCAACACCGCGGCGAACGCCTGCCGACCCAAATGCGCGGCTTTCGGCACCCCGGCCAGAATCGCGCCGGCGGCCTCCTCGGCGCCGCCGCCGGCCAGCAGTGCACCCGCCGCGGCCACCAGCGAACCGTTCGCGGCCTGGTTGGCGTAGTCCTCCACCGGCCCGGACATCGCGCCTTTGGCGGTGTCGAGGGCCGCGTCGATGGCGCCGTCGACGACCACGTGCGAGGCCTCACCGGCAGCCGCGGCCGCCCAGTTGTGCCGCGGCAGGTGCGACTTCGGCCCGGCCGACGAGATGACCGGCACCACTGGGGCTTGCGGCCGGGTGGGCGAGGCCAGGCGTGGCTCGCGGGCTCGCCAGCGGCGCCGATGAGCCGCCGCCTCGGAGATCTGCAACCCGCGTTGGGCCAGGTCCACCAGCGGGGTGCCCACCGCCTGGGCCAGGCCGTTGGCGGCCGCCGTCGACGCGGCCAACGCCAGGTCGGTGCCGACTCGGCCCAGCCGCGATTCCAGCAGCGACACGATGCGCGGCTGATCGCTGATCACGGCCGCCGCGCCGCGGGCGGCTTGGGGCACCACCGGCAGCCGGCCGAACCAGCCGGTCACCGCGGCGCCGATGGCCGCCACATCCATGGCCGCCGCGGTCAACGGCACCAGGATTGCCAACGGGTTGCCCGGGTCGGCGAACGGCGCGGCCCACGGCGCCGACTCCTTCTTGGCCGGGGCCAGCTCGCGGGCCGCGTCGGCGGCCGCCTGGCGCACCGCCCGTACCACCCGGTCGCCGTCGGCGTCGTCGTCGAGTTCGACCACCAGCCGGCCCAGCGCGCTTTCCACGTGGGCGGCGGCCACGCCGGGAATCTTGCGGACCGGCTCTTCGACCGCCGCGGCATGCTCATACCAGCGCGGGAACGGCCGCAACGTGTCCAGGTCCAGGTGCACGCGCCGGCCGCTGCGCCACCGCACCGGCGGGGTGGCGCCGTCACCGGAATTACCGATCCCGAACATTCGGCCGGTCGATTGGCTCACCGACTCGACCACCGGGCCGACCAGCGTCTGCACCGTGGTCGCCGCGCCGCCCAGCACGCGGCCGGTGCCCTCGGCCGCGCTGCTCACCCCGGCCCGCAGCATTCCCACCGCTCCGCCGGTGATCCCACCGACAACGGTGGCTACATCTGCGACCATCATTCGTCACCTCTCAACGACGTTTGCCAGCGTCTATCGTGCTGAGCGACCCATGGCGTCTCACCTAATACTGCCCGCGACTAGGCCGGGTCCGGGCTGGTGGCCAAGGTCAGCTCCCACGGGCCGAGCCAGGGCTGGATGAGTTGGGCGATGGAGAACCGGTGGTCCTCCTCGCAGGTTGGCTCCGAGTCGTCGCCGTTGGACACCGCCACATACACCCCGACCGCCTCGGCGGTGCCGTCGCCGCGGACCAGGTAGACCGGGCCGCCCGAGTCGCCGCATTTGCCCGGTGCGGCGAACCGAACCTTGTTCACATCGCTGACGATCACCGGCCCGCACACCGGACCGCCGCTGCGGATACCCAGGTGGCACAGGGTGTCGCCGACCTCGACCCGGTCGGCGACGCCGGTTAGCCGATGCCCGTCGACATCGAAGGCCAACGGGATGGTGCCGACGTTGTCCAAGGTGATCAGCCCGATGTCGTAGTCGTCCCAGCCGTTGCCGTCGAAAACCGATTCGGTGAAGCTGCCGACCGTCGGATAGGAATACCGGCCGCCGTAGTGGATGGCCACCGAACCCGAACCGCCGGGGCGGTTGCAGTGACCGGCCACCAGCAGGCCGGGCCGGTTATCTTTAGTGCGCACCAGGTAACCCGCCGTGCAACTGATGCCGCCGGATCCGTCGGCGTAGCGGACATCGATCCCGATCCCGGGCTGGATCGCGGTGGCGGCCGGCAACGTGATCCGCCGCGGTGCCGGGTGGCTGCGGCTGGCCTGCACAGTGCCGACCGCCACCGCGAGAACCACCACGGCGATCCCGATCCGCCACGACCAGCGCTGGATCGAAAGCTTCCACTGCCGGGGCGATCGGGGAGCGCCGCAGGGAAGCGCACCGGTCGGCGATTTCACCATCACTTCTCACGTTCGAATGCCCCGACTGTACCGAGCCGGGTGCGCCGACGAGTCCGTAGGCTGGCTAGATGAGCCCGTCAACCGCTGCCACCCTTGTTGTGGACGGCGCCTTTGCCCGCGAATTCCCCGAACTTGCCGTCCGCTGGCACGCCGAGCCGCCACCCGCCCCGCGACTCTTGGTGCTCAATGAACCGCTGGCCGTCGAGTTGGGCTTGGATCCGGCCTGGTTGCGCAGCCCGGACGGGGTGGGCCTGCTGGTCGGCACCACGCTGCCCGCCGACGCCACCCCGGTGGCGCAGGCCTACG
>CAZPZQ010000307.1:3987-4299 GCA_964590745.1 uncultured Mycobacterium sp.
CGGACACCAGTTCGGCGTCTACGTTCCGCTGCTCGGCGACGGACGGGCGCTGCTGCTCGGCGAACTCGTCGACACCGATGGGCACCGGCGCGACCTGCACCTCAAGGGTTCCGGGCGGACCCCGTTCGCCCGCGGCGGCGACGGTCGGGCCGTGGTGGGGCCGATGCTGCGCGAGTACCTGGTCAGCGAAGCGATGCACGCCCTGGGTGTCCCGACCACCCGCTCGCTTTCGGTGGTGGCAACCGGCACCTCGGTGCAGCGGGAAACGCTGCTGCCCGGGGCGGTGCTGGCCCGGGTGGCTGCCAGCCATCT
>CAZPZQ010000308.1:0-4296 GCA_964590745.1 uncultured Mycobacterium sp.
GCTGTTGTGGTTGTGCCCCCCCACCCCCGCGCGGCCCCTATCCCGCCGCCCCACCACCTCGGCGTCGGCGACGGCCGGTTGGACGTAGCCGGAGGTGCCGAAATAGGTGGGAACGCCGGCAATATCGGTGTCGTCCTTGACCGCGATCGGCACCCCCAGCAGCGGGGCGGTGTCGCCGGTGGCGCGGCGGCGGTCCGCTCGGTCCGCATCGGCCAACGCAGACTCGGTGAGCACCGTGCGGAAGGCGTTCAGCGTCGGCTGGCTGGCCTGGATGGCTGCCAGCGAACGGCGAACCAGTTGCGCCGAGGTCACCGCACCGCTGGCCAACTGATAGAGCTGGTCGGTCAGGGTGGGGAAGCGGGACGGAGAAGCCGGTGCGGTCATCGGTGTCGAGACTATCGGCGTGCCATAACCACGACGTCCCCGCAAGGTTTCGCCGCGATGCGAAACTGATGGCATGCGGCTGTACCGAGACCGTGCGGTGGTGTTGCGCCAGCACAAGCTCGGCGAAGCCGACCGGATTGTCACCTTGCTCACCCGTGACCACGGACTGGTCCGTGCGGTGGCCAAGGGGGCGCGCCGCACCCGCAGCCGGTTCGGCGCCCGGTTGGAGCCGTTCGCCCACATCGACGTGCAACTGCATCCGGGCCGAAACCTCGACATCGTCACCCAAGTGGTCTCGGTGGACGCGTTCGCAATCAGCATCGTCCGCGACTACGGCCGCTACACCTGCGCATGCGCCATGCTGGAGACCGCAGAACGGCTGGCCGGCGAAGAGCGGGCGCCGGCGCCGGCGCTGCACCGGCTCACGGTCGGGGCGCTGCGGGCGGTGGCCAACGGCAGCCGGTCCCGTGAGCTGGTGCTGGATGCTTACCTGCTGCGCGCCATGGGAGTGGCCGGCTGGGCGCCGGCGCTGACCGAATGCGCCCGCTGCGCCACCCCCGGTCCGCACCGCGCGTTTCACATCGCGGCCGGCGGCAGCGTGTGCGCGCACTGCCGCCCGGCTGGCGCGACCACTCCGCCGCCGGGGGTGCTGGAGCTGATGTCGGCGCTGCACGACGGCGACTGGGCGGTCGCCGAAGCCGCCGCGCCGGCGCACCGCAGCCACGCCAGCGGCCTGGTGGCCGCTCACCTGCAATGGCATCTGGAGCGCCGGCTGCGGACGTTGCCGCTGGTGGAGCGGGGCGGGGCCTGATATCAGCCGGAACTAGGCCCAGCGGGAAAGCCAGTCGTCTTCCTGCTGCACCTTCTCGTCGTAGAAGGCGGTGTTCGGTCCGTACAGCGACACCTGCGGGGTAGGTGTCGCCAGGAAATGCCCGGCCACCTTGGCAGCCAAATCCTTGCCGACCACCATCACGCAGCCACCCTCGGCAGCGAACCGGCTGTCGGGGGCGTCGTAACCCAGGTGGCGGGCGGCCTGATCGGCGGCCGTCAGCGCCGCGCCCTCGGCGAAGATCCCGGCCTTGGGCAGTGGCATCCCGTTGGCCAGCGGCAATGCCGTGTTGTCGCCGACGGCCCACACCCCGGGCAGACCGGTGGCCAGGGTGGCCCGGTCGACGGGTAGCCAGCCGCCGGGATTCACCGCCCCGGGCAGCAGCGCAGCGACCGGTGACCGGTGCGGCGGCACCACCGCGAGCAGGTCGAACGGTTCGAAGCTGTCATCGGCGAACCGGACCGTGCGCGCGTCCGGATCGATGGCAGTGACCGTCTTTGCGCCGGAAAAGCCGATGTTGCTTCCATCCAGCATGCCGACGACGGCTCGGCCGACCTGCCGGTCGACGACCGGTATCGGCCGGGGTTCGGCGGTGATCACGTCGACCCGCACAGCACCGCCGGTGAACCTCTCCCCGAGTTGGTCGGCGATCAGAAACGCTGCCTCATACGGGGCCGGCGGGCACTTGAACGGTGGCGGCGGAATCAGCACCACGATCCGGCCGGCCTCCAGGGCGTCGATCCGGTGGTGCAACCCGGCGGCGCCGTCGGGGGTGTAGAACTCGCCGGCGACGCCACCGCTGATGGCGGCGTCCAAGCCCGGGATGGCGGCGGTGTCCAGCTTGGCGCCTAACGAGATCACCAGCGCGTCGTAGTCGAGCGAGTCGACGGTGGCATCGTGGGCGTTGGAGCCGTTCTGCCGATATCGCACTGCCCGCGTGTCGGTGTCCACGCCGATGACCTCGCCGGTCAGCATCGACACCCCGGTCAGCGCGTCCGGGCGCACCGTGGTCACCACCTCGTCGGCGGTGCGCCAGCCGCGCAGCACCCGCAGCGCGGACAAACCCAGGCTGCCGATGAACGACCGGTCGATCAGCACCACCCGGTCCGTCGGCGGCAGGTTGGCGCGCAGCCGCTCGGCCGCAGCTAGTCCACCGGTGCCGGCACCGAGCACAACGGCAGTCTTGGCCATCACTCGGGACCGGTGGCCACGGCGCGGGCTGGATCCGAGCTCCACTCCGACCACGATCCCGGATACAGCGCCGCTTGGTGGCCCAGCGCGGCCAGCGCAGCGATGGTCACCGTGGCGCTGACGCCGGAGCCGCAATAGGCACCCACCTCGGTGTCGGTGTCCACCCCGCGCTCGGACAGCAGCCCGGAGACGGCATCGTTGCTCAAGAACGTCCCGTCATCAGCCAGCACGGCGGTGCAGGGCAGGTTCTTGGCGCCGGGGATGTGCCCGGCGACGGCGCCGGCCGGCTCGGTGTCGCCGCGGAACCGTTCCGGGGGGCGAGCATCCAGCAGCGTCACGGCGCCCGACCCGGCCTGCTCGGCGGTCAGGGTGGGTCGGCTGCCGTCGTACAGGCTCTCGTGCAGCAAGGTGACGTTGCCCGGTTCCGGGGTAACCTCACCGGTCTCCAGCGCGCCGCCGGCGGCACGCCACGCGGGCAGGCCACCGTCCAAGATGCGGACATTGGTCAGCCCGGATGCGGTCAACAGCCACCACAACCGGCCGGAGCCGGCCCGATTCCAGTCGTCATAGGCGACGGTGAGCTTTTCCCGCCGCACCCCCCACCGGCGTGCGGCGGCTTCCAGGTCGCGGCCGGTCGGCAGCGGGTGGCGGCCGCGTCCGGTGACGCTGTGGTCGCTCAGCTCATTTTCCAGTGACACATACACCGCACCGGGCAGGTGCCCGTTCAGATAAGCCTGATGCCCGTCCGGTTCGTCTAGGCGCCAGCGCACATCCAGAATCGTTACCGGCTCACCGGCCTCGATGTGCCGGGCCAGTTCTGCCGCGGTGATGAGCACTTTGTCACGTGCTTCCACCGGCTCACCTCCTTGATGTCTTCGACTCGGTTGTCGTCGACAGCAGCGCGGTCGGTGCCGGTGATGCGGCTCAGTAGTTGTTGCAGGTACCGGCCACCTGAGAGATGGTGCCCATGTACTGCTGGGCCTCCGGCATGCCCTGGATCCGAAGCGCCATCCGCTCGCGTTTGTCCGGTGGCGCCGCCAGGAAGGTTTGCAACATGCTCTGCACGCCCGGTGACGAATTGAATTGCGCGGCCGCGGCCGGGTCTTGGGCATTGAGCGCCGACATCACCTGCGCGTAACTGCACGTGCTGTTGATGATCGGACCCAGATCCGGGCCGGCCGAAGCGACCCCGTACCCGGCGGTCAACGCTAATCCCAGCCCGCCGGCGGCGGCCGCGAGTCTGGTCAACGACAGGGTGGTCATGGGTGACCGCCTTTCAAGCCAATGCACCGTGGAGCGCTGGACGACAACCACATCAGCTTAGCGGGTGTAAGCAAAGTGCGGCAGACGAGTTCACGGCACCGACAGCTGACCCCGCTCCCTGACTCGCCCACCGGGGTGGAGCAGCTCACCGCGGGCCTGGCGAATGTGCGGTTTCGACGCGGTTTCGACAGGCCGTTGCTCGGCTCGCGGTAGGCTGAGGCACCTGAAATCAGACGGCTTACCTGGAGGCAGACCGATGGCTCGTCAGCACCACGCCGGATGGGGCCACTGGCCGCACCGCACCGACCTGCGTCAGCATCGCCAGGTGCTCGGCCTGGGCACGGTGGCTGGCACGTTTTTGGCGGCAGCGATCATCCCGGCGACGATCGTACCCACCGCTCAGGCCAACCCCTTGTTCCCCGCCACCGGTGGCCCGGCGCTGTTCGGCCCGGTGATCCAGCCGTTGCCGCGCCACGCACCCGACAAGGGCGACGACGGTGGCGACGGCGGCGCCGGGTTCGAAACCATCGTCCCGGGTCACAGCCACAGCGACGGCGACGACGGCGGAGCCGGCTCCGATGCGGCCCCGGGCCGGCCCGGCGCCGACGGGGCCGACGGTGCGCCCGGAG
>CAZPZQ010000309.1:0-4007 GCA_964590745.1 uncultured Mycobacterium sp.
AGTTCGGCGTCCAGTCGGGCGCGCACCAGTCGAGCGGTGAGTTTGTGCCCCGGCACTCGGCCGGCTAGCGGCGAGGTGTTGGTGCCGATCGTCACCGAGATCGCCGGCTCGTCGACGCTGATCCGCGGCAACGCTACCGGCTCGGCCAAGTCCGCCAGGGTATCGCCGATCATGATGTCGTCGATGCCGGCGACCGCGATGATGTCGCCGGCTTCCGCTTGGTCGCATGCGGTTCGGTCCACGCCCTCGGTGATCAGGAGCCCGGTGATCTTCGCGGCGGTCGTCACCGCCCGGCCGGCAGCCTCGTGCATCCAGGCCACCTGCTGACCCTTGCGGATCCGGCCGTTGTAGATGCGGATCAATGCCAGCCGACCCAAAAACGGCGAGGCGTCCAGATTGGTCACCAACGCCTGCAGCGGCGCGTCCGGGTCACCGGTCGGGGCCGGCACGTGTTCGTCGAGGACCGCGAACAGCGGATCGAGGTTCGTGCCGCCCGGAACCTGGCCGTCCGCCGGGGGTGTAGTGCTGGCCACCCCGGCCCGGCCGGAGCAATACAGCGTCGGCAGGCCCAGGGCGTGCTCGGCGGCACGCTGAGCTTCTAGGTCGAGGTCGCTGGCCACGTCGAGCAACAGCTCCTGGCTGGCCTCCACCACCTCGGAGATGCGGGCATCCGCCCGGTCGGTCTTGTTGACCACAAGGATCACCGGCAGGTGTGCGGTCAGCGCCTTGCGCAACACGAACCGGGTCTGCGGCAACGGGCCTTCTGAGGCATCCACCAGCAGCAATACTCCGTCGACCATGGACAGCCCGCGTTCCACCTCACCGCCGAAATCAGCATGGCCGGGGGTGTCGATCACATTGATCACGGTGACGGTGCCATCGGCGTGGTGACGATGGACGGCGGTGTTCTTCGCCAGGATGGTGATGCCCTTCTCGCGTTCCAGGTCGCCGCTGTCCATCACCCGCTCAACCACCTGGCCGTGCTCATGCAGCGCGCCCGACTGCAGCAGCATGGCGTCCACCAGCGTGGTCTTGCCGTGGTCGACGTGCGCGACGATGTCGATATTGCGAAATTGCACGTCGGTGATTGTGGCAGTGTCGGCGCCGGAGGGTGAAAACGTGCCCCCGTCGGTTAGGGCGCCAGCGGCGACTCGGCAGTAAAGCGTTGCAGTTCGGCCAGATGCAAGGCGGTCAGCGATTCCAGGCGCTGCGCTGCGGTGTCGGTGAGCCGTAGCCGGATCACCCGTTGGTCTTCACTGTCGCGTACCCGGATGACCAGGCCGCCGTTCTCCGCGCGTTGGATCAGTTCGCCGGCGCTGTGGTGCCGCAGCAGCAGGTATTCGGCGATATCGCCGACCGTGGGCCCACGCGAGTCGGTGTGGCCCCGGATCGCCAACAGCAACTGATGTTGCATCGGGGTCAGCCCGGCGGCCCGGGCTTGATCAGCACTCCATCGCTGGAACTGGCGCAACCGGGTCCGAAACGTCAGCAAACGCGTATAGACGTCGTCGGGCAAAGCCATGCTGCAACGATATGCGGCCCGGCCGCACCGGTCGGCGAAACCGCGCTGCCTCGCGCGCCGGGACAGACCCTTACCATCCGCGGCGCTGCGGCCGCGAGCCGATCGGTTGGTTGTTGGCCGCCACATCACGGCTGCGGTAGACGATATAGGGCCGGAACAAGTAGCCGATCGGAGCGCTGAACGCGTGCACCAGCCGGGTGAACGGCCACAGCGCGAACAGCGTCAAGGCGATCAGCACATGCACCTGGTAGTACAACGGCGACTGGGCCATCAGGTCGCCGCGCGGGTCCAGCAGCCAGATGGACCGAAACCACACCGACACCGTCTCCCGGTAGTCGTGTTCCACGCCGTACGCGGTGGCCCCCATCAAGGTGCAGCTCATGCCAGCCACCAAGGCGCACACCAGCACCAGATACATCAGCTTGTCGCCGACGGTGGTGGCGCGGAACACCGCGGCGTGGCTGCGCCGCCGGTAGATGAGCAGCCCGACCCCGATCAGGGTGGCCAAACCGGCGGGCAAGCCGAAGATCAACGCCTGCAGGTGATAGACGTGATCGCTCATGCCCAGCGCCGCGGTCCACGACGCGGGGATGAACAAGCCCGCGATGTGCCCGGCGATCACCACGAAGCTGCCGAAGTGAAACAGCGGGCTGCCGATCTGCAGCAGCCGGGACTCGTAGAGTTGCGATGACCGGGTGGTCCAACCGAACTTGTCGTAGCGGTACCGCCACCAGGTGCCGACCACGGCGATCGCCGCCGTGACGTACGGCGCGATGTCCCACCACAATTCTGCGTCGCTGATGGCGGTCACTGGGCCCGCACCTTCGGCATCGGTAACCGCGTGGTCGTCGAGTACGGTTCCAGCCCAACGGCTTCCGCCGGCGGACCGGATTCGGCCAGTTCGCGCGCTTGACGCACCTCTTGATCGGTGACCGACGGTAGCGTCGCGCACACCGCCGCTACCGCGTGTGCGTACGGTGACCGTGCAGCGGTCAGCGACTGCAGCAGCACATCGATCGGCACCCGGTGTTGCACCAGCAGCCCTCGCCCGGCTTCCGGGTCGACCGTCGCGGCGAACTCCAACACCACCGGCAAGTGGTCGGGTGCCTCGTTGCGCGGCGGTTCCACGCCGGCATCACGGTAGGCGTTGGCGAACGCCAGCATCTGCATACCGCGGTTGCGGGTGTCACCTCCGGTCCAGTAGGTGAGGTACATCGTTGAGCGGCGGCGCATGTCAAAGGTCTCGACATAGTCGGTGCTTGCGGTCAACGGGTCTGCGTCGCGCAGTGCAGCCACCGTGCGCGCCAACAGCGCCACGGTGGCCGAACCTGCGGCACCGGTCCCGCTCAGGTGGTCCAGCAGGCTCTCGACGGTGTCGAGTCGCCGAGCGTGCTGTTCGTCCGGGTAGGCCAGCAGCAGCGACGCCGCCTGCCATACCGCCCGGTCGGTCAGTTCGGCCGGCCGCGGCCGTTTCGACCGGCTCAGCAGCTTCATGACTTCCTCCGCTCGGGAAACATGTCCGGCGGTATCTCGCCGCCGTCCCAGTCCAGCAGGTTCACCTTCTTGCGGCGCTTGCCTTTCTCGGTGATGTGGAACGCTTCTTTGGGCACCGCCGTCGCCTCACCGTCGGCCGCGCCGAACGGTTCACCGTAGCCCTCATAGGACACCGAGCAGCCCATGTGCTCCAGCTCGTGTGCCTTGTCGCTGTAGGCGGTCGGAATGACGTAGCGGTCTTCGTATTTCGCGATCGCCAGCAACCGGTACATGGCGTACATCTGCTCTTCGGTCATCCCCACCGCTGCCGGGATGTGTGGTTGAGTCTCCCGGCCCAGGTTGATGTCACGCATATAGGAGCGCATCGCGGCGAGTTTGCGCAGCACGGCTTCGACCACCGAGACATCGCCGGCGCTGAACAACTCGGCCAGGTAGTCCATCGGGATCCGCAGCGCGTCCAGTGCGCCGAACAGGTTGCCCAGATCCTCCCCGTCGTGGCCGTCTCGGCTGACCGCGTCGACCACCGGCGACAGTGGCGGCACGTACCAGACCATCGGCATGGTGCGGTACTCCGGGTGCAGCGGCAATGCCACCTGGTAGGTGTTGATCAGCGCGTAGATCGGGGAGCGCTGCGCGGCCTCGATCCACTCGTCGGAGATGCCCTCGGCGCGCGCCCCGGCGATCACCGCCGGGTCGGTCGGGTCCAGGAACACCGCCCGCTGCGCCTGGTAGAGGTCTTTGTCGTTTTCCACCGACGCCGCCTCGGTGACCCGGTCGGCGTCGTAGAGGATCAGCCCGATGTAGCGCAGTCGGCCCACGCAGGTCTCGGCACAGATGGTCGGCATCCCCGCTTCGATGCGCGGGTAGCAGAAGTGACATTTTTCGGCTTTACCGGTTTTGTGGTTGAAATACACCTTCTTATACGGGCATCCGGACACGCACAGCCGCCAACCGCGGCACTTCTCCTCCACGATCACCACAATGCCCTCCT
>CAZPZQ010000309.1:4017-4255 GCA_964590745.1 uncultured Mycobacterium sp.
GTTCAGGCAGTGCTCGCAGATCCGCGGCAGGTAGAACATGAAGGTGTCTTCCAGGTCGCTTTTGACCCGGCTGCTGACCTTTTTCAGGATGGGATCCTCGGCCAGGGTCTCGGTGGACCCGGCCAGGTTGTCGTCCCAGTTCGGACCCCACTCGATCTTCATCTTTTCACCGGTGATCGTGCTGTGCGGTTGGGCCACCGGAATGGCATCGCCCAGCGGCGCCGTGGTCAGGTTCTCG
>CAZPZQ010000310.1:0-4254 GCA_964590745.1 uncultured Mycobacterium sp.
GGTGCGGCGGGCGGCGCCGGCGGTGGCGGCGGCCAGCCGCCGGGTGCCGGCGGGACCGGCGGTGCCGGTGGTGACGCCCCCGGCGCGTCCGCCGGGGTCGGCGGTGCCGGCGGCGACGGCGGCTGGTTGTTCGGTGTCGGCGGCGCGGGCGGCGACGGTGGCGATGGTGCCGACGGTGGCTATGGCGGCGACGGCGGCAGCGCCACCGGGGTATTGGGCAGCGGCGGTGACGGCGGCGATGCCGGCAACGGCGGGGTCGGCGGCGCTCCGACCGGTCCGCACCCGCTGCCGGCGTTGGGCGGAGCCGGCGGCAACGGCAGTGCCCTGGGCGCCCACGGCGCTGTCGGACACTTCGGCACGATCGCCGGTGTCGCGCCGACTTCCAGCAGTGCCATCGGCGTCACCGGCACCTGGCTCACCGACCCCGACGGCCGAGTGGTCATGCTGCACGGACTCAACCAGGTGTACAAGATCCCGCCGTACGAACCGTCCGCCGACGGATTCGGGAATGACGACGCAGCGTTCTTGGCCGCCAACGGCTTCAATGCGGTGCGGGTCGGGATTATCTGGGCCGGTGTCGAACCCGAGCCGGGTGTCATCGACTACGCCTACCTCGATTCGATCAAGCAGACCGTGCAAACCCTGGCCGACCACGGCATCGTCAGCATCCTCGACATGCACCAAGACCTCTACAGCAGCCCGTTCACCGGCGAAGGCGCACCGGAGTGGGCGGTGCAGGACGGCGGGCTACCCAACCCCGACTTCGGTTTCCCGGCCAACTACTTCCTCAACCCCGCCGAAAACCACGCCTGGGATGCCTTCTGGTCCAACGCTGAAGCACCGGACGGGGTGGGACTGGAGAACCATTACGCCCGGATGTGGGAAGCCGTCGCCAACTACTTCAAAGACGTTCCCGACGTGGCCGGCTACGAGATCATGAACGAGCCGTGGGCCGGTGCACAGTGGCTGAACAGCCTATTCGGCAATGCGTTCTTCGGTACCCAGCAACTGACACCGTTCTACAACCAGGTGGACGCGGCGATCCGGGCCGTCGATCCCGCCACGCCGGTGCTCTTCGAACCGAACACCTTGTTCGGCAGCCTCCCGGTGCCCACCCACCTGGGCACGGTCGACGACCCGAACAGTGTGTTCTCGTTCCACAACTACTGCATCGTCAGCACGCTGATACCCAGTACCAGCTTTACCTGTGACCTCAACGCCGACATCGTCATGAGCAATGCCGAGGCGTACGCCGGCGCACATGGCATCCCGGCGCTGATGACCGAGTTCGGCGCCACCGACAACACCGCAACCATTGCCGCCGGCATGCACGCTGCCGATCAGCACCGGTTCGGCTGGCTGGAGTGGGCGTACACCGGCAACGACATCACCAGCAGCTCACCGAACGGGCAGGCGCTGGTGCTGGATCCGAGCAAGCCGCCGGTCGGCGACAACGTCAACACCGACAAGCTGGCCACACTCGCCGAGCCGTACCCGCAGGCGATCGGCGGCACCCCGGATTCCTGGTCGTTCCACGACGGTACCTTCCAGCTCAGCTACTCCACCGAACGGGTTGACGGCCTGGGCAGCTTCCCGGCGGGCACGCAGACCACCATCTCGGTGCCGGCCATCGAATATCCGCACGGCTACCAAGTGAGCGTCACCGGCGGACACGTGGTGTCGGCGGTCAACGCCCCGACCCTGGTCATCGAATCAGCGGCCGGGGCCGGCACCGTCAACGTGACGGTGAGCCCCGCAGCCGGCTAAGCCGCGTCATTCCAGTCGCGGGATCACCGACGGGCCCGTCGCGGGCCGTCGCGGCGCACCTTGCTGCTTGCCCGCTTGCGCCTGGGCGAGCGCCGTGATCAGCGGGTTGGAGGCGATCAGCTCGCGCCGCTCTTCCTCGGTCATCTGGTAGAACGCCCACGCACCCCAGGAGGCCGGTCGCACGTACACGGTCACCTGCCGACGGTTGTTGGCGAACACCGCCGGAATCGCCACCACCCGGTCGTCGGCCACCGAGTTGGCCATCTCCTCGGTAATCCGCTCGATGTCGGCCGATTCATGCAGCTCGTAGGTCGGCGACTGGCCGATCTTGCTGGGCGGTCCTTGCAACGCCAGGAACCACGCCATGCTGCCACTCCTTTGTTCGCTCGTCGACCACGACAGCCTAGTAGACATCAGCCCGACCGTAAGCTCAGGGCGTGCTGGGACCACCGATGGCCACCACGCTGGTGGCCCTGGCTGTGGCCGCCGCCGGCTGCGGCTGGCAACCTGCTTCGCCGCCGGCGCCGCCGGAGGACACCTGTGCGGACTCCGACGGGCCCAGCGCCGCCACCGTGCAGCGGGCCGTCGCCGAAGTGCCGCCCGCTCCCGGTAGCAGCGACGGGTCCGACTGGGTGGAAAGCGCCCGGGGGCACACCCGAGACTGCCGGCTGCATTGGCTCAAGCTCAGCCCGAGCGACGCGACCGCCGCTAGCCCGGAACAACTGCTGTTCTTCGACCACGACACCCCGCTGGGCAGCCCGACACCAGAGCCGAAGCCCTACACCCTTGTGCTGTCCTCGGGTAGAGACACCGTGACGGTGCAGTATCAGTGGCGGGTCGCCGATGAACCGCTGTGCTGCCCGACCGGTATCGGCACCACCCGGTACCGGATCGTCGACGGCAAGCTCAAGGCCCTCGACCCGATCCCACATAGCCCATAGCCGCCCATAGCCGCGACACCCCGGCCGCCAACGTGCGTGTTCGCGCCACCCGGCCGCGAACGTGCGTGTTTGTAGGCCAAATCTGCTACTGCGGCGGCATTTTGCGCACGCTCGCCGAAGGTTGCGCACGCTCGCGCACGGTGTTGCGCGCGCAAGCGGGGCCGCGCTTTAGGGCAGGTGTTCCGGGTGCAGCATCTCGGCGTAACGCAACTGCTCCGGCACGCCGAAGCCGTCCACCAGGGTCTGGGCATGCGGGCGCAGTTTGCGGCACCGGTCGTTGATGCCCCGGGTGACCGCCTTGGCCCGGTCGGTGGACAGGTAGTGGTGCTCGATGTACCAGGCCTTGTCGTCCTCGATCACACTCAACGCGTAGAGATCGCACACCAACTCGAGCAACTCCCGAGCCTGCTCGTCGGCACACGAGTCGATCCCGGCGACAAATGCTTCCAGTACCACCCGGTCGATGTGCGCGGTGGCCGCGTGTAGCACATGATCCTGTACCGCGTTGAACGCCTCGAACTCCGACATATCCTTGGACTTGGCTTGGAGTCGCCGCGCCACCGATGTCAACAGATAATCTTCGCGGTCTTCGAACATATGCACCTGGGTGCCGCGGTTGAACAGGCTGCCCTCCTCTTCGCTGTCTTGCCGGGCGTCCACGATGGTCTGGATAATCGCCTCGGCCGCAGTGCGTTTCAGCACCCGCTTGCCAACCGTCTCGGCCGCGAAACGCACCCACTCCACCGGGCTCATGCTGCGGATGTCGTCGGCGTATTCGGTCAGCAGTTGTTTGGCCACCAGCTGGGTCAGCACGTGGTTGTCACCCTCGAACGTGGTGAACACATCGGTGTCGCCACGCAAGGCGATCAGCCGGTTCTCGGCCATGTAGCCCGCGCCGCCGCACGCCTCCCGGGCCTCTTGAATCGCGCGGGTGGCGTGCCAGGTGTTGGCCGCCTTGAGGCCGGCCGCCCGGGCCTCCAGCTCCCGCTGTTCTTCGGGGTCCACGTTGTCGGCGGTCTGCAGGTCGTGACAACGCCCCACCAGTTGGTTCTGCGCGAACTGCAGCGCATACGAGCGGGCGATCAGCGGTAACAGCCGACGCTGATGCACCAGATAGTCCATGATCAGCACTTCGCCGCCGTCATCACCGGGTGCGCTGAACTGCCTGCGTTGCAGCGCATAACGGGTAGCGATGTCCAGCGCCACCCGGGCCGCCGCGCCCGCGCTGCCGCCCACCGTTACCCGGCCCCGGATCAAGGTGCCGATTTGGGTGAAAAATCGCCGCCCGTCGCTCTCGATGGGCGAGTGATAACTGCCGTCGGGGTCGACATCGCCGTATTTGTTCAGCAGGTTCTGCCGCGGAATACGGACGTGGTCGAACACGATGCGGCCGTTGTCCACCCCGGGCAGGCCGCCCTTGTACAAGTTGTCCGACGTGGTCACCCCGGGCCGGTCGTTGCCGTCAGCGTCTCGGATCGGCACCAAGAAACAGTGCACGCCGCGGTTGACCGGCTGTCCGTTCTCCGGAGTGATCAGCTGCGCGAAC
>CAZPZQ010000311.1:0-4253 GCA_964590745.1 uncultured Mycobacterium sp.
TGATCGAACCCTTCTACGACTCCTATGCGCCGGTGGTCGCGATGGCCGGGGCGCGGCGGGTCGCCGTGCCACTGGTCCCCGACGGCCGCGGTTTCGCGCTGGACGTGGACGCACTACGGCGGGCGGTGACACCGGCGACCCGGGCGGTGATCGTCAACTCACCGCACAACCCGACCGGCATGGTGTTGACCGAGATTGAACTGGCCGCTATCGCTGAGGTGGCGGTCGGCGCCGATCTGCTGGTGATCACCGATGAGGTTTACGAACACCTGGTTTACTCCGCCCCCGAGGAGCGCCGTCATCTGCCGTTGGCCGGCTTTGACGGCATGGCCGAGCGAACGGTGACGATTTCCAGTGCGGGCAAAAGGTTCAATTGCACCGGCTGGAAGATCGGCTGGGCTTGCGGGCCGGCCGACCTTATCGCCGGGGTGCGGGCAGCCAAGCAGTATCTGAGCTATGTGGGCGGTGCGCCGTTTCAGCCCGCGGTGGCACAAGCGCTCGACACCGAAGACGCCTGGGTGACCGCACTTCGCACGTCATTGCAGACCAGACGCGACCGGCTGGCAAACGGATTGCGGGAGATCGGTTTTGAGGTCCACGACAGTTCCGGGACTTATTTCTTGTGCGCCGATCCGCGGCCGCTGGGCTTCGACGACAGCACGGCGTTCTGCGCGACACTACCCGGCCTGGTCGGCGTGGCAGCTATCCCGATGTCGGCATTCTGCAGCCCGGAGAGCACGCCCGCAGTTTGGAATCACTTGGTGCGGTTCACTTTCGCCAAGAACAACGACACCCTCGACGAGGCGATCCGCCGGCTGAGCAAGCTAGCTGACCAACCACCTACGGTTGCTGGTCGACGTCGGCGACACCCATAACCCGCTCGCGGAGACGCTCGGTCGCAATCTGCAACACCAACTTGCTGGCCCGCCGGACGATGAACGCCGGAATCGGCCCGGCCGGTTCGACGGTGATGTCGAAGCGTACCCGAGTATGATCCGGGCCTTCCCGCGTCAAGGTGTATTCGACATGTTGGCCGCGCTGTTGGCCTGTTGCCTTGGCATCCCACACCATCCAGTTCGGGCCCCAGTGATATTCCAGGATCTCCTTGTCGACCAGTCCCAGCACCTTGATGGTGGCCCGCACGTGGTGTGGACGGCCGTCGGCGTACTGGTCGAGCACCTCCATATGCTTGTGCACCGGTGACCACGACACCAGGTTGTCGACGTCGGCAAGCGCGTCCAGGATCGCTTCCGGCGACGCGTCGATAACGATTTCTCGTGATGCTCGTATGGCCACTAACGGCCAGCGTAGTAACCGGTCCGCCGTTATCCAGGCGAATTCGCGATTAGTTTTCCTGGCGGTCCGGCGGCGCGACGAGCCGGCGGTCAGCGGTCAGCGGTTCTTGAGCTTGAGCACCTGCTTGCGCAGTCCCTCCGTGGCGGTTTCCATGCCGCCCTTCAAGGTCCGTTTGAGCAGAAAGCCCGGGATCGGTACGGACGGATCGACATTCATGTCGAATCTGACCTTCGTCTTATCTCCTTGGGCGGTCAGCGTGTACTTGGCGTCCTGGGCTTTCAACTGTCCGGCCGACACCAATGTCCAGCCGGCACTGTCGGCTGTCCAGCGGTACTCGATGACCTGTTCGTCGGTGAGGCCGGCCGCCTTGACCTTGATCTTCACCCGGCGCGGTCGGCCGTCGTCGTGGGTGTCGAGGATCTCGGCGCTCTGATACTGCGGCGACCAGGTCGGCACAGCCTCGACGTCGGCGATGACGTCGAGGATCTCCTCCGGGCTCGCCTCGATGACCACCTCGCGAGAATCGTGCACAGCCATGGCAGCACGATAGCGAGGCGCCCACCGGCCCGAAGCGGTTTCGCCGAGACCTGAAACGCGGCGCGGCCCCGCCGGCGCGGCGGTGGCACGATAACAACATGCCTCGGATCGCCCCTGGAACGACAGCCGCCAACCTCACCGCAGGGCTCTGCGCAGTGACCATGGCCGGAGTCTTCATCGCCGCGCCCGCCGCCGTGGCCGACGACGCCAGCTATCTGGCCAAGCTCAATGCGTCGGGGGTGCCCATTCCGGTGCCCGACGATGTTCGGCTGGATTCGGGTCGCTACATCTGCGGCCAACTGCGGATGTACGGCCACACCGGAACGTGGCGGCCCGGCTCGCCGCCGGAAGTGGTCCGTCAGCTCGTCAATACGTTCTTCTACAGCCAAGAGGCCGCCCACGTGCAGATCGATGCCGCGCAGACCGAGTTGTGTCCGGACACGCTGCGGTGACGGGTCTTGTCGTCCGAGTGATGACAGCTTGCCGGGCGTAGATGCCGGTGGCCAGAGACGGGATCGGACCGTCGACCGTCGGCCACCAGCCGAGAGCAGCGTAGGCGGTGGTACAGCGACCATGGCTACCGCCTGTACAGTCGAACGTGAGCCCGCGTTTCAGCGGTCACCGCGAATCGCAAACGCACGACGCAACAGACCAGCGCGCGATTCGGTCGTCGTCCGTCCGTGCGTATCGGCCGGTCTTTTCACTCGTAAGGACACCACATGGACAACCCGATCTTATTTTCTCATCCCAACGCACAAGAACACGCCGCTTCGAGCGAAGCCTCCGGAAAACCAGTTGAACACCCGAGGTTTTCGGATCGCCCGGGCGCTGAGCCAGGCGGTTCCGCGTCGCAACGGTCGTGAACCGCTGTGCAGAACGGTCGACGCCGCACCGGTCTGGTGCGGACCCGTCGGCCGCGCCGATGCGAGCTTGAACGTCAGGGTGCTTCAGGCGTACCTGCGGACTAAGTCGTCCTCTCCGAATGTGCTCGTATGCTGCAGACCGTTGTCGTCGCTGCCAAAAAATGTCCACTGCCGCGGAGTTGTTTGCGGGCCACTGATCAGCTTCACGGTGATCCGCAAGCCGGTGGAACGCAACGTGCCGATGATGTCGCCGACCCGGATCTGCGATGGATGGATCTGGGGTGCCTCGCACCAGTCTTGTATTGCTATCTCAGCCGTCCTCACCTTGTGTTGCGGTCAGCCTACTCGCAATCGGTGATCCGCGCCGCGCGCTGCCGCGAACAGCAGAATGCGTCCTCGGACCGGTCTTGTCGCTGAAACGATGCGGGCGGCGTAGCGTCAGGCATGAGAGCCGTTTCGTTGTCGGCGATGGTTCACTGACGCACTACGGGTGACCGCACGGGCAATGCGATTCCTCCGCCTGCTCCGCACCTGCGCGGCAGACGACACCGACCGTAAAGGAACCAAAGTGCGCTATGCGACGTCGGCGATACTTCGCCGATTAGACGTCCCTCCGGGTTTTGCTTGCAGCAGACCTGCCATCCTGATCGGCGAGTGCGTCCTGTGTCGGCTGCGTCGCCTCCGATGACTCGCCGGGCCGGGGGTGGACGCCAAGCCAGCCCGATCCGGCTGTCGGTGGGCCACGAACTCGGTCGCGACATCGACGGTGTGTGGTGGCCGCGTGCGGATCGCATCAGCAATGAATTACCAAGCCTGGTCGCCGTCCTCACGCCCTTGCTCGGCGACATCACCTCGATCAAGGTCAACTGGTCACCGCTCCAACGACCGCCCGACCTCAACTGGCCGGGATGGGAACACAAACCCCAGCACGTCATGACCGTCATCGGCACGCGTGCTTGCGTGAACCTGCTCATCATCTCTTACGCCACCAACAGCGCACTGGCCCTGATGGTGATGCGCTGCGCCGCTAACGCACCCATCCAGGCCGCCGACCGTGGAAAATCCACGTTTCTAACTGCCGGTCGGATTCTCCGGAACGCCCAACAACAATGTGCGTCCGTTCACTAAGGCGGGCCGCGCAACCCTTGTTAAGTGTCCGGCGTCCGCCGTTCTCGGGCGCATCGACGGTTCAGTCGCTGCTGTGGTGTGGACGTCGTTCCGTTTGTTCCCGCACGCCTCCGGTGGCGGTCAGCGGCACGCCGCGGCGGTAAGCAGCACTGGTGGAACGTTGACCGGTTCCGCTTCGGCACGTCGAGACAACGGTTCGGGCCGCCTCGACCGTACCGCCGAGGCAGATGCGGTCAAGGCGCTCCAAGCCCACGGAGACAACCGACATCCTGGTGGCCAGGGGCGGGATCGAACCGCCGACCTTCCGCTTTTCAGGCGGACGCTCGTACCGACTGAGCTACCTGGCCGGAAGGCACGTGTGCCTCGCCGTGCTGGCGACCCTGACGGGACTTGAACCCGCGACCTCCGCCGTGACAGGGCGGCGCGCTA
>CAZPZQ010000312.1:0-4210 GCA_964590745.1 uncultured Mycobacterium sp.
ACGTCGAAGTTGGTTGCGATCCGCTCCGGATGCACCGATTTCGGGATGACGACATTACCGAGCTGGATATGCCATCTGATCAGCACCTGGGCCGCGGTTTTGTGGTACCGCTCGGCGATCGCGGTGATGCTCGGATGGCTCAACAGCGCACCCTGCCCGAGTGGAGCCCACGCTTCGGTGGCAATACCCAGCCGGGTGTGCGCCTGGCGCAGCTCGGACTGGATGAACCGGGGATGGAGCTCGATCTGGTTGACGACGGGCACGATGCCGGTCGCGTCGATCAGCGTCTCCAGATGCTCGGGTTCGAAATTGCTTACCCCGATGGACCGAATCCGGCCCTGGTCGCGCAGGTGGGCAAAGGCTTTGAAGGTGTCGACGAATGTGCCGCGTGCCGGCAGCGGCCAGTGGATCAGATACAGGTCCAGATAATCCTGCAGGTAATGCGAGCCGAGCCGATCCATGCTCGCTTCGAACGCCGCCAGGGTGGCGTCGTAGCCCTGGTCGGCGTTCCACAATTTGGTGACCAGATACACCTGATCGCGGGGTAGACCCGAAGCGGCGACCGCGCGGCCGACTTCACGCTCGTTGCCGTACAGTGTCGCGGTGTCGATGTGGCGGTATCCGGTGTGTAATGCCGCGGCAACCGCCTGTTCGGTATCGGCCGGCGGGATCTTGTAAACACCGAAACCCAGCCGGGGGATCGAATTACCGTCGTTGAGGGTGACCGAGCGTAAGTTACCGGGAGCAGCCATGACACGAAGTCTGCCAGGCCGGCCTGTCGTGCACCGGCCCGCGGCGCGGGCAACGCAGTGGACCGGTCAGCTGCAGAACACCGCCGCGAGCGTGGGCTTGAAGGTGGCCCCGTTCATCCCGGCTGCGGTGAAGCGCTTACTGGTTGGTGGCCGGTCGGTGACCATCGACGGCAACACCCTCGACCCAACGCTGCAGCTGGTGTTGGCGGCGCAGCGCGCCGTGGGGATCGACGGCCTGGTCGTCGACGATGACGTGGCAGCCTCCCGGGCACAGGCGCGGGAGGTCGCTGCGGCGCTGGCCGGACCGGAGATCCACGTCGCGGTTACCGACGTCGCTGTGCCCAGTCCCGCCGGTGACATCGCCGCCCGGCACTATCGCCCGCTCAACGGCGCCGCCAAGCCATTGCTGGTCTACTACCACGGCGGCGGGTTCGTCATCGGCGACCTGGACGTCTTCGACGCATTCTGCCGCCTGACCTGCCGCGACGGCGATGTCGCGGTGCTGTCGGTCGACTACCGCCGCGCCCCGGAGCATCCGGCACCCGCGGCCGTCGATGACGCCTACGCGGCGTTTCGGTGGGCGTATGCCCATGCCGAAGGACTTGGGGGCGTACCCGGTCGGGTCGCGGTCGGCGGAGACAGCGCCGGTGGCAACCTGGCCGCGGTGGTGTCGTGGTTGGCTCGCGACGACGCCCGCAACGCGGGCGGTCCGCAACCGGTGCTGCAGTGGCTCATCTACCCGATCGCGGAGATCGACGCTCAAACGCCGTCGCGCGCTTTGTTTGGCGAGGGCTTCGTCTTGACCAGGCGCGACATGAACTGGTTCCACAGCCACTACCTGGATGGCTCCGGCGTCGACCGAGCCGACCCGCGGGTCTCGCCGTTGCTCGCCGAGGATCTGTCCGGACTGCCGCCCACGCTGATCGCGACCGCGGGTTTCGATCCGCTGCGTGATGAAGGCGAGCGTTTCGCGGCCGCGCTGCAGGCCGCCGGTAACGTTGTGGATCTGCGGAGCATGCGAACACTGACCCATGCTTTCATCAACTTTTTCCCACTGGGTGGCGGCTGCGCGGTCGCGACCACCGAGTTGATCTCGGCGCTGCGCGCGCACCTCAGCCGGGTTTAAGCCGGGGTTGCCGCGCCGGTACGCTTGAGGCGCCATACACCTCGTCAGGGACCCCTTCGCCACACCGCCGGCGACCGACCACAAGGATCAGCGACACGTGGCCAGCAAACCCAAACGCCCGCCCGGCTACAAATTGAAGGCAGCCGATCACAAACGCAACCTCGCCATGCAGATCGGCCTGGTCGCCATCGTGGTGATCTTCGCGGTGGGGTTGATCGGCTACATCGTGTTGTCGAACGACAAGAAAAGCACCGATGCTGCTGAAGCGGTGCGGGTGACGTCGAGCAAGCTGATCACTTCGGACGACAGCGACGTGCCCAAGGCCACCGTGTCGTTCTACGAGGATTTTCTGTGCCCGGCCTGCGGTAACCTCGAGCGCATCCTCGGTCCCACGGTGTCCCGACTGATCGACATCGGCGCCATCGCGGCCGACTATCACATGGTGGCCATCCTGGACACACCGCAGAACGATAACTACTCGTCACGGGCGGGTGCGGCCGCCTACTGCGTCGCAGACGAGAGCATCGATGCGTTCCGGCGTTTCCACACCGCGCTGTTCACCCCGCAATTACAGCCCGCCGAGACCGGCAGCATCTTTCCCGACAACAGTCGGCTCATTGAGCTGGCTCGGCAGGCCGGGGCGGCGGGCAGCGTGCCGAGCTGCATCAACAGCGGCAAATACCGCAAGATGGTGTCGGGCATGGCCAAGGCCGTCGACATCCACGCCACCCCGACCGTTCGGATCAACGGCGAAGACTACAAACCGTCGACACCGGAAGCACTGGTTTCCAGGATCCGGGAGATCGTCGGTGATGTGCCGGGTCTGGACGCGGCCGCTCCGCCCAAGGCGTCGTGACGATCACGACACCCGTGCCCGCTGACGAAGCCGAGGCGCCGACCGACTCGCCAGGTCCGCTGGTGGCGACATCGCGTGGGTGGCTGATGCTGGTCGCCGGTGCGGTCGGCTTGACCGCGTCGCTGACGTTGACGGTGGAAAAAATCCGGCTGCTATCCGATCCGGCCTACGTGCCGTCGTGCAACCTCAATCCAGTGTTGTCCTGCGGGTCGGTGATGGGCACCGGCCAGGCGTCAGTGCTGGGCTTCCCGCATTCGCTGGGCGGGATCGTGGCCTTCACCGTGATGCTGGTCAGCGGGCTGTTGGCGGTGTCCAAAGTGGCGTTGCCGCGCTGGTACTGGACAGGCTTGGCGATCGGCGTACTGGCCGGTGCCGGATTCGTGCACTGGCTGATCTTCGTCAGCCTGTACCGAATCGGTGCGTTATGCCCCTACTGCATGGTGGTTTGGGCGGCCACCATCCCGCTGCTGGTGGGTGTCGCTCCGATAGCGTTCCCGCCGACCCGTCCGCGTTCGATAGCCGGGGTGCTGTACCGGTGGCGATGGTCGCTGACCGCCCTGTGGTTCGTCACCGTGATCGTGTTGATTTCCATCAGGTTTCGGGATTACTGGTCGACGCTGGTTTGAGAGGTGCCTGTGATCTCCAAAGTGCTGGTGGCCAACCGCGGCGAAATCGCCATTCGCGCGTTTCGGGCGGCCTATGAACTCGGCATCGGCACCGTAGCTGTCTACCCGTACGAGGACCGCAACTCGGTGCACCGGCTCAAGGCGGACGAGTCTTATCAGATCGGCGAACGGGGCCACCCGGTGCGGGCCTACCTGTCGGTCGACGAGATCGTCAACACGGCGCGCCGGTGCGGAGCCAATGCCATATACCCCGGCTACGGCTTCCTGTCCGAGAACCCCGAACTGGCCACGGCGTGCGCAGCCGCCGGCATCACCTTCGTCGGACCCAGCGCCGAAGTTCTGCAATTGGCCGGCAATAAGTCGCGCGCCATCGCCAGTGCCCGCGAAGCGGGCCTGCCGGTGTTGTTCTCCTCGGCGCCGTCCGGATCGGTCGACGAATTGCTATTGGCGGCAGCGGATATGACCTTTCCACTCTTCGTCAAGGCGGTCGCCGGGGGCGGTGGCCGCGGAATGCGTCGAGTCGACGCCGTCGACGCGTTGGCTGAAGCCATCGAGGCGGCCAGCCGGGAGGCGGAGTCGGCGTTCGGAGACCCGACGGTCTATCTTGAGCAGGCGGTCATCAACCCGCGCCACATCGAGGTGCAGATCCTGGCCGACACCCGCGGCGACGTCGTGCACCTCTATGAGCGGGACTGCAGCGTGCAGCGCCGGCATCAGAAAGTCATCGAGTTGGCACCGGCGCCGAATCTGGATCCCGCACTGCGGGCGAAGATCTGCGCCGACGCGGTCGCTTTCGACCGGCACGTAGGAAACAGCTGCGCGGGCACGGTGGAGTTTATGCTCGATGAGC
>CAZPZQ010000313.1:0-4199 GCA_964590745.1 uncultured Mycobacterium sp.
CGGCGCTGGTCATGGTCGGCTTCCACCTGGGCATCCTCGCGGCCATCCCGATGGGGGTGCCGCTGGAGTGGAACGTCTTCATGATCTTCGGTGTGCTGTCGCTGTTCGTGGCGCGTGCCGACCTTGGCCTGACTGATCTGGAAAACCCGCTGCCGGTGGCGATCCTGTTCGCCGTCAGCGCGGGCACCGTCGTGCTCGGCAACCTGTTCCCGCGCAAGGTCTCCTTCCTGCCGGGGATGCGCTACTACGCCGGCAACTGGGACACCACACTGTGGTGCATCAAGCCGTCTGCCGAGGAGAAGATCAACCGCGGCATCGTGGCGATCGCCAGCATGCCGGCCGCTCAGTTGGAGCGGTTCTACGGCAGCAAGGAAGCCGCCCAGATCCCGATCTACATGGGATACGCCTTCCGCGGGTTCAACAGCCACGGCCGAGCCCTGTTCACCCTGGCGCACCGGGCGATGGCCGGCCACAACGAAGCCGACTACACGCTGACCGACGGCGAGCGGATCTGTTCCACCGCGATCGGCTGGAACTTCGGCGACGGCCACCTGACCAACGAGCAACTGATCGGCGCTTTGCAGCAACGCTGCGGCTTCGAGCCCGGCGAGGTGCGGGTCGTGATCCTCGACGCGCAACCGATCCACCGGCAGACCCAGGCCTACCGGCTCGTCGACGCCGCCACCGGCGAATTCGAGCGCGGTTACGTCAACGTCGCCGACATGGTGACCCGCCAGCCTTGGGCCGACGACGTGCCGGTGCACGTGCAGTGTTAGTCGCCGAACGTGCAGCCAGTCCGAGAATTCGGCAGTTTTTTCGCTCTGATGACACGCTCGGTGAACCCTGAAGCTAACCGCCGTGCACCATGACGCCGTTCCGCCAGGTGGCCCGAACGTCGATGTCCGGCAACCGGGCCGGGTCGGTGGTCAGCGGGTCGGCGCCCAGCAGTACCAGGTCGGCGACCTTCCCCACGGTGATGCTGCCCGTTTCGTTCTCGACGCCGAGTGCGACGGCGCCGCCGGTGGTGTAGGCGGCCAGGGCATCGGCGACCGAGATCGCCTGATCAGGTTGTAACGCGGTGCCGGCCGGCGTCTTCCGATCCACTGCCGCGCGGATCGCCTGCAGCACATCATAATCGGCGACCGGAAAGTCGGAACTGCCGGCGAGAACCACGCCGGCGTCGGCCAGGCTGGCAAAGGGATTCACCCCGATGCCTCTTGGCAAGCCCCGTTCCAGCAATTCATCGCCGATGTCGCGCAGGAAGTACGGCTGAACCACCGCCACCGCGCCGCTGTCGGCGATGCGCCGCTCACTGCCGGCACTGAGCAGCATGGCGTGCTCCAGTCGCGGGCGGCCCGGTTGATCGTGAACCTCGCTGACGGCGTCGAATGCGGCGCAGGCCCGGTGCACCGCCCAGTTGCCCAGGGCGTGAATGGCGATCTGCTGGCCGTGCGCCGTCGCCGTCCGGATGGCGTGCCGCAGTCCGTCCGGTTCGAAGAATGGTTCGCCGATGGTGAAATGCCGCCCCGACAACCGGATCCGGCCGGTCCGCATGCCGGCGCGCAGCGCGGCCAGCCCGCCACCGGTGACCGCGCGGCGCAGCGTCACTCCGGCCATGGTGGCCAGCTGCGCGCCGGAAATGCACATCGCGCACCGGTCGGCGCCGTCCAGGAACAGTTTCGCCGGGCCGGTCGGCGCACCGGACGGCCCGTCGCCGGTTGGTCGGCCGGTCGCGCCTCGCGGCTGCAGGAAGGAGCGTTCGCCGATCGGCATGCGATGCACCGTGACGCCGAGCATGCCGGCTGCGGCAGCCCGATCGTAGAGCGGGTCGAACGAGGGGGGAACGGCGGCGTCACCCACCCGGACGATGCCGTGCGCCAGCAGGTCGCGGCTGTGCGCCTCGGCTTCGGCCAGCCAGGCGTCGCCGAAGCACTTCAGGAGGCTGCCGCGAGAAGTCGCCTCCGCCAAGAAGAACGCTGCCTCCAACACTTCACCGGTGAGCCGGCCGCGTTTGCGGCACAGCCGCCCGTGCGGCGGGTCGGGGCTGCTCGGGTCCCAGTTCATCGCGGCCAGTCCCGCGGTGTTCAGCACACCTTCGTGGTAGGAGTACGCCGCCACCAGCAGCGGCCGCTCCGCGCAGACCTCGTCGAGTTCGGCGGCGGTGGGGGCGCGCCGCTCGGCCAGTTTCAGCGGATCGTAGCGGCGCAGCCGCAACCATCCGTTGCCCGGGGCGCGTGCCGCGGCCGCGCCGACCTGAGCCTGCAGGTCGGCGATCGACGCATCGGCCGGCAGGTCCAGGTCGATCGCTCGCCGATCCAGGGCCGCCTGGCAGAAATGGTGATGCGCGTCGATGAACCCGGGCAGCAGCACCCCGTCAAGGTCCGTCACCGGCGGGTCCGCCCCGACTCCGGCCAGCACCTCGGCCCGCGTGCCGACCGCCAGGATCCGCCCCGACGAGATTGCGACCGCCGCGGCGGACGGCCGCTCCGGGTCCATGGTGTGTACCACGCGCGGTATCAGCACGCTGACCGTCATGACGCCTCGGCCCGCAACACCTCAGCGGCCGCGTCCTCCCCGGAGCGGATCGCTCCGTCGATGTAGCCGTTCCAGACCGTAGCGGTTTCGGTGCCGGCCCAGTGGATCCGTTCGACCGGGGCGCGCAGCGCCGGGCCGAACCCGGTCCAGGCGCCCGGTGGCATCACCGCGGCATAGCCGCCCCGGGTGAACGGCTCCGCCGACCAGTCCCGGTCCAAATAGCCCTGCGGTGCCAAAGCCCGGGATCCGAACAGCCGGGCGAACGTGCCGACCACCGCGGCGCGTCGAGCATCCTGCGACGCGTCCGAGAACTCGCGCGCCTGACGCCCCTCCAAGAACCCGAGCAGCACGCCGGGCGCACCGCTGCGCGGGGTGTTGTCGAAGACGGCGCTGACCGGTCCGCCGACACTGACCGCCTGGCCGCTCAGTCCGTCGCGCCGCCAGAACGGCTCGTCGTAGACGGCCATGCACTTGATCACCGAACCCATGGGCATGCGCTGGGTGAGCTGATCGCGGGCGGCCGGCACAGCCGGCGCGTATTCGATCCGCCCGGTCAGCGGCGGAGCCAGTGCGACGATCACCCGGCGGGCACGCAATTCGTCCCCGCCCGCGACCACGGTGACACCGTCGCCGCCGTGGTCGATGCGCCGCACCGGACGGTCCAGCAGCACCCGATCGCCGAGCCCGGCGGCCAGACCGGTGGCGAGCAACTGCGTGCCGCCCACGACACGGTCCTGCTGGGCACCTCCGACGGTGCCCAGCAGGTCGTCGAGACGGCCCGCGGAACCGATGTAGAACAGCACGTGCAGCAGCGACACGTCCTCCGGCTCACAAGCCCAGACCGCCCGGATCGCCACCCGCAACAGGTCCCGCGCTTCGGGCAGCGGCACGTTGCGGGACAGCCAGCTGGAAAAGGTCATCGCGTCGCGGTGCCGCGCGTGCGGAGCGGTCCAAGGCGCGTTCAGCGGCACCTGGCGGGCCATCCGGTCCAGCCGCAGCTGCGCCTGCCCGATATCGGCCAACACCAGCGGGTTGATCGCCGGGATGGTGCCGCGATAGCGCAGTATCCGACCATTCCGGCGCTCGAGCAGGTTGTCGCCGTCGGTGTGGGTGGGGTGCAGTTCAAGCTGGAGCCGGCCGGCCAGTGCGTGGGCACGGTGCTGAGTCGGGCCCAGCCACTGGCCGCCCACCTCGACGACCTGCGCCGGGTCCGACGGGTCCAGCGCCGCGTTGAGCAGGCGGCCACCGACTCGGTCGCGGGCCTCGACCACCAGGACCGAGCGGCCGCCGGCTGCCAGCCGGTCCGCGGCGGAAAGTCCCGCCATGCCGGCGCCGACGACGATCACATCCGCATCGATGCCCACCGAGCGAACGTTAGCGCGTCGCCGCGCCGGTTAGACAGCCACCGCCCGGATCTCCTTCGCCGCGGCGACCAGATGCTGCAGCGACGCGGTCACCTGATCGGTGGTGCGGGTCTTCAAGCCGCAGTCCGGGTTAACCCATAACCGTTGCGCGGGAACCGCCTGCAGCGCTTCGCGCAATGACGTGGCCATCTCGTCGGTACTGGGAATGCGTGGCGAGTGGATGTCGTAGACCCCCGGGCCGACGCTGTTGGAGAACCCGATCGCGTTGAGGTCGTCGAGCACCTCCATGTGCGAGCGGGC
>CAZPZQ010000314.1:0-4165 GCA_964590745.1 uncultured Mycobacterium sp.
ACGGGCGGGTGCACACCTACGAGGCGGTCAACCGCCGGATCAACAATGTGGTTCGGGGCCTGATCCAGGTCGGCGTGCGGCAGGGCGTGCACGTCGGGGTATTGATGGGGACCCGGCCCAGCGCCATGGTCGCCATCGCCGCGCTGTCTCGGCTGGGCGCGGTGGCGGTGTTGATGCCTCCCAGCGAAGACCTGCTGGCGGCCGCCCGGATCGGCGGCGTGGCCGAGATCATCACCGGCCCTACCAATCTGGACGCGGCGCTGGACGCCGGCCGCCAGTTGGCCTGTCAGGTGCTGGTGCTCGGTGGCGGTGAATCCCGCGACCTGCACCTGCCCGAGGACGCCTTCGAAACCGGTCAAGTCATCGACATGGAACAGATCGATCCGGACGCCGTCGAGTTGCCCGGGTGGTACCGGCCCAACCCGGGCTTCGCCCGGGATTTGGCGTTCATCGCGTTCAGCAAGGTCGCCGGCGAACTGGTTGCGAAGCAGATCACCAACTACCGCTGGGCGCTGTCGGCCTTCGGCACCGCTTCGGCGGCCGCCCTTGACCGCGGTGACACCGTGTATTGCCTGACGCCGCTGCACCACGAGTCCGGTCTGCTGGTCAGCCTGGGCGGGGCGGTGGTCGCGGGTGCTCGCATCGCGCTGTCGCGGGGGCTGCGCCCGGATCGATTTGTGGCCGAAGTGCGCCAGTACGGCGTCAGCGTGGTCACCTACACCTGGGCGATGCTTCGCGAAGTGATCGACGATCCCGGGTTCGTGTTGCACGGCAACCATCCGGTTCGGCTGTTCATCGGTTCCGGTATGCCCACCGGGCTGTGGCAGCGGGTGATGGAGGCCTTCGACCCCGCCCACGTTGTCGAATTTTTCGCCACCACCGACGGCCAAGCAGTGCTGGCCAACGTCTCTGGCGCCAAAGTCGGGAGCAAAGGACGCCCGTTGCCCGGCGCCGGAGAAGTCGAACTGGCCGCCTACGAACCCGACGAAGACCTGATTCTGGAAAACGACCGCGGTTTCGTCCGCGTCGCCGAGACGAATCAGATCGGCTTGCTGCTGGCTCAACCGCGCGGGCCGATCGACCCGTCTGCGCCGGTCAAACGCGGTGTTTTCGCTCCGGCCGATACCTGGATCTCCACCGAGTATCTGTTCCGGCGCGACGCCGACGGCGACTACTGGCTGATCGGCGGGCGCGGGTCGACGATCCATACCGCGCGCGGGATCGTCTACCCGATGCCGGTCACCGACGCACTCGGCCTTGTCACCGGTGTCGACCTGGTGGTGACCTACGGGGTGGCGGTGGGCCAAAGTGGACATGTACAGGTTGCGGTGTCGGCGGTGACGCTGCGGCCCGGATCGACCATCACGAGTGCCGACCTGAGTGAGGCGGTGGCGAACATGCCGGTCGGTCTCGGACCGGACGTGGTACACGTCGTCCCCACGTTGACACTCAGTGCGGCGTACCGCCCGATGATCGGAACTCTGCGCGATGCCGGGCTCCCCAAGCCCGGGCGGCACACGTGGTACTTCGACACCGACACCGGGCAGTTCAAGCGGCTGACCGCTGCCGTTCGCAAGCAACTGGCCGGCGCGTCGTAACCTACCGGCATGCTCGACGAAACGCTGCTGCGCATCCTGGTTTGCCCGGCCGACCACGGCCCGCTGCTGTTGATCGAACGGGCCGACGGGGCCGTGCTGTACAACCCACGGTTGCACCGCGCCTACCGTATCGAGGACGACATCCCGGTGCTGTTGATCGACGAAGCGACCCAGGTGAGCAATGACGAACACACGGAACTCATGGCTCGAGTGGGGCCGACCGGATCGCAGTGAGGTAGTGGGACAAGATTGGCCAAAACTCATCCAGCCGGGGCTAACCAACTGGCCGTCGACCCGCTTGCGGCTGCCCACCGAGTGCTCGGTGCGTCTCTGGTCGGGCGCGGGGTACACATCACGATCGTCGAGGTCGAGGCGTATGGCGGTGTGCCGGATGGGCCTTGGCCAGACCCGGCGGCGCACTCCTACCGCGGCCCCAACGGACGAAACAAAGTGATGTTCGGGCCGCCCGGACACCTGTACACCTATCGGAGCTACGGAATCCACGTGTGTGCCAACGTCGCGTGTGGGCCGGACGGGACTGCAGCGGCGGTGCTGCTGCGCTCCGGAGTGGTCGACGACGGAATCGACGCAGCCCGAGCCCGGCGCGGCGAATCAACGAACACCGCCGCGCTGGCCCGCGGCCCCGGCAACCTCTGCTCCGCCCTGGGCATCACAATGGAGGACAACGGGATTGACTTATTCGACCCACGCAGCCCGGTGCGGCTGCACTTGCAACCCAATGAAATGAGAACGGCCGAAGCGGGCCCCCGGGTGGGCATCAGTCAGGCTGCCGACCGGCCCTGGCGATTGTGGCTTGCCGGACGAAAGGAAGTTTCGACATACAAACGCAGCTCTCGGGCACCCACGCCGGGGCAGAGCGATTGAGGAGCGCCGGGAAAGATCTGCGCCATGGGCACTGACACTTCGGACATTCTCGGCGAGCTGGGTTGGCGTGGGCTGATCGCTCAATCCACCGACACCGAGGCGTTGGCCGCTGAGATCAACCGGGGCCCGCTCACGGTCTATGCCGGCTTTGACCCCACCGCGCCCAGCTTGCACGCCGGAAATATGGTGCCGTTGCTGGCATTACGGCGTTTCCAACGTGCCGGGCACCGCCCTATCGTGTTGGCCGGCGGCGCCACCGGGCTGATCGGTGATCCCCGCGAGAGCGGTGAGCGGGCGTTGAGCGCGGCCGACACGGTCGCCGAGTGGACCGACCGAATCCGTGGGCAGCTGGAGCGCTTCGTGGAGTTCGACGATTCGGCTGGTCCGACTGCGGCCGGCGCGGGCGCGATCGTGGTGAACAACCTGGCATGGACCCGCGACATCACAATGCTGGATTTTCTGCGGGACATCGGCAAACACTTCTCGGTCAACGTGATGCTGGACCGCGACATGATCCGGCGTCGGCTGGATTCCGAGGGGATCTCGTACACCGAATTCAGCTATATGTTGCTGCAGGCCAATGATTACGTCGAGCTGTACCGCCGCTATGGCTGCTCGCTGCAGATCGGAGGCTCAGACCAGTGGGGCAACATCATTGCCGGTGTGCGATTGGTGCGTCAAAAGCTGGGCGCGGCGGTGCATGCTTTGACGGTACCGCTGGTCACGGCCTCTGATGGCACCAAGTTCGGCAAATCCAGCGGTGGCGGCAACCTGTGGTTGGACCCGGAGCTGACCAGCCCGTATGCCTGGTATCAATACTTCATCAATACGGCTGACGCCGACGTCATCAGATATCTGCGCTGGTTCACCTTCTTGTCCGCCGATGAGTTGGACGAGTTGGCGGAGGCCACCGCTGCCAGGCCGGAGCAACGTGCCGCGCAGCGGCGCCTGGCCCGCGAATTCACCATTCTGGTGCACGGCGAAACCGCCGCCGACGCGGTGGAGTTGGCCAGCCAGGCGCTGTTCGGCCGTGGCGAATTGTCTCGGCTGGACCAGGCCACGCTGACCGCCGCGTTGCGGGAGACGTCAGTCACTCAACTGGCTCCCGGCGAACCGGACGGGATCGTCGATCTGCTGGTGGCCACCGGGCTGTCGGCAAGCAAGGGCGCCGCCCGCCGAACAATCGGCGAGGGTGGGGTATCGGTCAACAACGTCCGGGTGGACAGCGAAGACTGGACCCCGCAGACCACCGATTTCCTGCACAATCGCTGGCTGGTGCTGCGGCGCGGCAAGCGGAATATCGCCGGGGTGGAGCGTGTCGGGCACACCCGGACCGACTTCCGGAACAACCGAACCCAGTAACACCCGGCATACCCGGAATATTGACGGCGTCGACGCTGTTGACACGGGTTGCTGCGGTAAATCGGGTGCGTCGGCCGCGGTCGAACAGTCCAACAGGTCGTTTGACTCGCAGATGCCACTCGCGTACCTTTGGTCATGTTGCCGGAGTACGGCTGGTCCGAGCACGGCGACCAACCCCCGCGGAGTCCACCCGATTCCCCGGGGATCACTTGTCCGCACGGTACTGCGCGCGACCTCGAGTCGCGGGCAGGCTGCACGGCGGGTGAGGGTGTGTTGTTTGAGAACTCAATAGTGTGTTTGGTGGTTTTTGTTTGTTGTTG
>CAZPZQ010000315.1:0-4136 GCA_964590745.1 uncultured Mycobacterium sp.
CGCGGCGCAGGTAGCGCACCGACAGGTCGTCGAGGCTGAAGCTGCGCTGGCCGGGGCGGACCAGGTAGGCGGCCAGCGCGGTGTCGGAGGTGACTCCGGCGAGCGTCCAGCCCCGTCCGGTTACGTCATGCATCGCCAGCTTGGCCTCGTGCAGCGCCTTGGGCCGGTCCGGGTCGGCCAGCCAGGCATCCACCGCGGCGTCGTCTTCGGTGGTCAACGTCGCGGTGTCGAGGTAAGCGCCGTCGCCGTCGGCAGCGGCGATGGCAAGTGCGGTGGCATCACTGGCATAGGTGAGGTGGGCTCCGACAACGGCCAAACCGGCACGCCGACCATCGCCGAGATGCTCGGCCAGCCACGCCGCCACCGTGCCCGGCGCCACCGCGCCGCCGCGCACATCGAAGCCCTCGTCGACCTCCGGCTCCACCGCGGCCAGGGTGTCGAACAACCGGTCGCGCAGCACCCGAAACTCCAGCTCGTCGAAGAGCTGATGGATCTGGTCGCGGTCCCAGGGCTGCAGCCGCAGCGTGTCTGGTGTCTGAGCCAGCGGCACGTCGCGGACCAGATCGGTGAGCTCCCGGTTGAGCACCACAGCCGACAGGTTGGCGCGCAACGCATCACCGACCTTGCCGCGCACCGCATCGGCGTGATCGACCAGCCCCTGCAACGAGCCGTACTCTGCGATCCACTTCGACGCCGTTTTCTCCCCGACACCGGGGATACCGGGCAGATTGTCGCTGGGATCGCCGCGCAACGCGGCGAAGTCGGGATATTGCGCTGGGGTGAGTCCATATTTTTCCAGCACCGCGGCCGGGGTGAAGCGGGTGAGGTCACTGACGCCCTTGCGGGGATACAGCACAGTCACGTCGTCGCTGACGAGTTGCAGAGAATCGCGGTCTCCGGTGACCACCAGCACCCGGTAGCCGTCGCTCTCAGCCTGAGTGGCCAGCGTGGCGATCAGATCGTCCGCCTCATAGCCGGGCTCGGCGAGCACCGTGATACCCAGCGCGGCAAGGACTTCCTTGGTGATGTCGATCTGTCCGCGGAACTCGTCGGGGGTAGCCGAACGGTTCGCCTTGTACTCCGGGTAGCGCTCGGCGCGAAATGTCTGGCGCGACACGTCGAACGCCGCGGCCACGTGAGTCGGCGCTTCGTCGCGCAGCAGGTTGATCAGCATGGCGGTGAACCCGTACACCGCGTTGGTGGTCAGTCCGCTCTGCGTCTTGAAGTTCTCCGCCGGCAGCGCGTAGAACGCGCGAAACGCCAGCGAGTTCCCGTCCAGCAGCAGCAGCGTCGGCTTGGTGTCAGCTTCCGCCGGGGCTTCGTTCGAGGCGGTTTTGGCTGGGCCCACGGGCCCCACTCTATGCACGCGGCGTCAGCATGAGCGGAATTGCAACACGTTTCAGTTTCGCGGCGGTATGTGGGTAGGCTGGCCGGGTGCCAGCAGCATCTCCACGACCGGCGATCGAGGGGTGGTTCACCGACGACGAAGCCGGCCAGCCGTACTTGATCGGCGCGAAATGCCCGACGTGTGGTACCTATGTTTTCCCGCCGCGAGCCAACAATTGCCCGAATCCGACCTGCGACGGCGATGCGTTGGAGTCCGTCGCGCTGTCCCGGCGAGGCACGCTGTGGAGCTACACCGAAAACCGCTATCCCCCGCCCGCGCCGTATCCGGCTCCCGACCCGTTCCAGCCGTTCGCCATCGCCGCGGTCGAATTGGCGGACGAAGGCCTGATCGTGCTGGGCAAGGTCGTCGACGGCACGCTGGCTGCGGATTTGCGGGTGGGCATGGAGATGGAACTAACCACCATGCCGCTGTTCACCGACGAAAACGGGATCGAACGGATCGTTTACGCCTGGCAGGTGGCCGCATGAGCACGCCCGAACCGCTCTACATTCTCGGTGCCGGGATGCATCCGTGGGGCAAGTGGGGCCGGGATTTCACCGAATACGGTGTGGTGGCTGCTCGTGCCGCGCTAGCTGAAGCCGGCCTGGACTGGCTGCAAATCCAGTTCGTCGCCGGTGCAGACACCATCCGCAACGGCTATCCCGGCTTCATCGCCGGTTCGACGTTCGCCCAGAAACTCGGCTGGAACGGAGTGCCGGTGAGCTCCAGCTACGCGGCATGCGCCAGCGGATCGCAGGCCCTGCAGAGCGCCCGAGCCCAGATCCTGGCCGGCTTCTGCGACGTGGCGCTGGTGGTGGGCGCCGACACGACGCCGAAAGGTGCGTTCGCGCCGGTCGGCGGCGAACGCAAGAATGACCCGGATTGGCAGCGCTTCCATCTGATCGGGGCGATGAATCCGGTGTATTTCGCGCTGCTGGCTCGCCGACGTGTCGACCTGTACGGCGCGACGGTCGAAGATTTCGCCCGGGTGAAGGCGAAGAACTCCCGGCACGGCCTGCAGAACCCGTATGCCCGGTACCGCAAGGAGTCGTCGGTCGACGACGTGTTGGCCAGCCCGGTGGTCGCCGACCCGCTGCACCAGCTCGACATTTGTGCCACCTCCGACGGTGCGGCGGCCCTGGTGGTGGCCAGCGCGGCGTTCGCCCGCGAGCACCTCGGGTCGCTGAGCGGCGTGCCGTCGGTGCGGGCGGTGAGCACGGTGACTCCGCAGTACCCGCAGCATCTTCCCGAACTACCGGACATTGCAACGGATTCCACTGCCGTGGTGGCTGCGCCGGAGCGGGTGTTCAAGGACCAAATTCTGGACGCCGCCTACGCCGAGGCGGGTATCGGTCCGGAAGACCTCAGCATGGCCGAAGTTTATGACCTGTCCACCGCGCTGGAACTGGATTGGTACGAGCACCTGGGCCTGTGCCCCCGGGGTGAAGCCGAGGGCCTGCTCCGCAGTGGCGCCACCACCATCGGCGGGCGGACCCCGGTCAACCCGTCGGGCGGCCTGGCCTGTTTCGGTGAGGCGATCCCGGCGCAGGCCATCGCCCAGGTCTGCGAGCTGACCTGGCAACTACGCGGTCAAGCCGTCGGTCGCCAGGTGGAGGATGCCCGCGTCGGCGTCACCGCCAACCAGGGTTTATTCGGCCACGGTTCCGCAGTGGTCGTGGCCCGCTGACGCGTGAGCCGTCGTCGTCGAGTTGACTGTGCGCCCCGGATCGCACGGGACGCAGCGGGCACAATCGAGGCCGTGACCGGCAAGGAGATCATCACCGTCCGGGTCAAGCCGGGCAGCCGTAAGGGGCCGCTGGTGGAAACTGACGGCTCCGGGATCAGCGGCGCCCTGACCGTTTATGTGCAAGATCCGGCTATCGGCGGCAAGGCCAATCAGGCGGTGATCCGCCTGCTGGCTCAGCATTTCGCCGTGCCGCGCAGCCGCGTCGAATTGGTGTCCGGCGCGACAGCCAAAGTCAAACGGTTCCGCATTACCCGGTAGCCGCTGAGTCAGTCCGGCTTCTTGGCAGCTTTCGAGTCGGCACTCGAATCCTCTTTCGGCAGCATCGCTTCCAACGCTGCGCCGGTGATGCGTCGAAACGCCCGCCGTGGCCGGTTGGCGTCCAGGATAGCCACCTCCAAGACGGCCGGGCCCAGGTTCCGTGGTTCGGAGCCGTCACCGCCGTCGGTCTTCTTCAGCGCGTCGACTGCGATGCGCACCGCGTCGGCCAACTCGGCGTTCTCGGTGTAGGACTCCTTCAGCGCGGTGGTGATGGGCTCAGTGGTGCCGCCCATCACCACGAAATGCGGCTCGTCGGTGATCGACCCGTCGTAAGTGATCCGGTACAGCTCAGGGGGTTTGCTCTGACCCTGGTAGGCGACCCCGGCCACGCACAATTCGACCTCATACGGCTTGGCCTGCTCGGTGAAGATGGTGCCCAGGGTTTGCGCATAGACGTTGGCCAGTTGGCGCGCGGTGACGTCGCGGCGATCGTAGGCATAGCCCCGGGTGTCGGCGAATTGAATGCCGCCCCGGCGCAGGTTCTCAAACTCATTGATCCGGCCGGCTGCGGCGAAGCCGACCCGGTCGTAGAGTTCGCTGATCTTCTGCAATGAGCGCGACGGGTTCTCGGCCACGAACAGCACACCGTCTGCGTAGGCCAGCGCAATCACGCTGCGGCCTCGTGCGATGCCCTTGCGGGCCAACTCGCTGAGCTCACGCAGCGCCTGCTCGGGCGGGATGAAG
>CAZPZQ010000316.1:0-4125 GCA_964590745.1 uncultured Mycobacterium sp.
GTGACTTTGCCGCCCCACCGCCACCGCCAGTTCCGGTTGTGCGGGTAGGGGTCGACAGTCAAATTTAAATCGTCGTTCGCGCGAACATCGGTGCGCAAGAAGCGATTTATCCAATCAGAGCCGCGCAGGACGATTGAGCCGGTGCCGGTGTCGTGAAGGCGCTGCTCGACGTCCACCGACTTCTCGCCACCGATGCGACCGATGAAGCCCATATCCCGGTCCCACAGCCGAATCAGCGGACGGGCGCGCCCTTCCGCGTCCTTGACCATCCGCTTGGCGTGGGCGTAGCGGTAAGCGGAAATTGGGGCGGTCAGCGGGTTGGGGACGCCGTTTTCGCCGATGGGGGGGAACGTGACCGTCACGTTAGACTCCTGTCGTCGCGGCCGGCGGGCGGACTCGCTGCATGAGCGCGCTGAACGCATCGTCGGGAAGCTCGGCAAGAAACTGCTCGACGCCGGCGACCAGGGCGCCCAGCGGATCAGGCGTGTCCGGTGTGGGCAGAACCTTCTCGGCCATTGAGATGCCCTTTCGCGTCGGCGTACTCGATCACCGCCGCCCGGTGGAACATCCAGCGGCCTGCTACTAGCTGGCCGTCGAGGTCGGTGGCGATCCGACTAACCTGGCGGCGACTGCAGCCGAGCAGCTTTGCTGCTTGAGCCGAGCTGATCAACTGCACCTTCGAGTGTGTCTGAGCCGGTTGGTATTCCGGTCCTCTAGAGGACACGGCAACACTGAGGTCGCGTAGCCATTGCGGGATGGGTATGTTGCCGAGCCGCCGACGGCGACTGGTGTCGGCAATGCAGTAACGTACCGCCGCAATCTGTTCGTCGGTCAGCATCATGGCTGTTCGATCACCACCAGCTCGACATCGCCCAGTTCCATTTCGGCCCAATAGCCCAGAGCGGGAACCAGCCCCGTGCAGCCCGTGTGGGCCGCGGCCTCGTTGACCCGTCGCGCGGCCTGCCGGTGCCACTCGGCCGGGTACTCCATACCGGGCCGGATCTCCGATTCCGCCACGCCGAACAGCAGCGAGAGGCCGGTGCGGCATAGGTGCAGGTCGCCGGTTTCGGTGACGACGACGCGGACGATGATGCGGTGGGGCTCGGTGTTGTCGTTGCCGATCATGCCGATTCGCCTCTCGCTCGGCGGGTAGGAGTGTTGATCGTTCCGGCGACCACACCGCGTGGTCGCCGGCTGGGCTTGAGGCTCTTGAACCACGTTTGGCAGGAGGCCAACGCCGGACAGATTCGACACAAGCCGAGCGCCTGCGCATGACGCTGCTGGACAATTTCCTGCGACTCCCCCTGCCGCGCCTCGTCGAAGAGGTGGTGGCGACCCCGACAACGGGCACCGGGCAGTGCTGGTGCAGCACCAACGGCGGCCAGGAGTCGGTCGAGATCGCTCACGACGCCTCCCCACGCGGGTGCCGGGGCTCGCTGAAGTCGACGGTGGCCGGCGTGAGGTCCGCAGCGGCGAGGCGAGCCACGCAGGGCACACGCGAGATCTCCTCGCTCGGCTTGATGCAGGGCTGGCCGGCCTGGGCGCCGCAGTGCGGACAGGAGATCTTCCCGGCTCCCGTGTCGGTGTATGCGGCCGGGATCGCGCGGCCCTTCACGAAGCTTCCCCCTCCTCTGGGTCCGCGGGCACGATGTGCCAGGTCCGCTCGGCTTTGGCGTTGCCGCGCGCGGGCACGGAGTCGACGCGCCCGGATCGGACGATCACCTTGCGGGCGGTAGCGCGGGTAACGCCGTGGCGTTCGGCGTAGGCGTAGAAGTCGGTCTGGTCCACGACTTTGGTGTTTGCCGGGAGCTGGTCGAGGTAGGCGGCGATCACCTCGGGGGCGGTGGGCTGAACCTCACCGATCAGCGACCAGGCGGTGGTGCCGTCGACCCAGATGGCATTGACGCCGGGGTGTGCGCTGGCGGCCGCGCGCACGCTCTGTTCCTTGTAGCCGGCCGCTGCGCCGTCGGCGATCACAGCTAACGGATTGAGGCGTTGGTGACCGTCACAGATGGCGTGGGATGCGTATTCGTCAAACCACACCCGACATGACACCTTCGGGCGCTCGGAATCGTGCGACCTGCGGGAATCCAGATCTGTGACCGTGGCGGGGTGGTCACGGGTGACCTGTCTGGTCACCCCTTCTGAGCTGGCCTTTTCAGGGGTGACCTCGTTGGTCACGGGTGACCCGATTCGATACCTCACACTGCTGTGCTCGCCGGGACGCATAGCCACGTGGCCGTCAGCTTCCAGCAAACTGATTGCCTGGTCGAACAGTTCTCGCTTCTCCCGCTTACCAAGGCGTCGGCGAAGGTCGCCACCGGCCTGTTCGCCGTCGCGTTCCAACATCCGCATGATGCTGCGCTTGACGGTCTCTAGCCGGCTGGCGTCGTAGAAGTCCTCGCCGACTGCCCTGCTGATCGCCCGCTCCCGGATCTTTGCTCGGGCGGCCTGCTTGGCGTGGTCGAGGAGCATCTGGCGGGTGTCGTCGGAGACCGCCATCACCATCGCGGAGAGTTCCCAGTCCTTCTCGCAGACGACCGAGCGATGGTGCATGATCGCGATAGTCGCGGCGACTTTGCAGCGAGTCAGCAGGGCGTGGCCGTCGAGCGCTTCGGCGTCACCGCGCTGGCGGGCAAGATGTGCGGCGATCACGGTCTGCCTGATCCCGGGGTGCCCGTAGGTGATCTCAGTTGTGCCGGTCGCATTCTTCGCCCACTGCGGCAGCTCGGCATTCAGCGGCTCGGGATCGGCGGGGGCTTCGGCGGGCATGTCCGGGTCATTGGTTGGGAACCACAGGAAGCGTTGCGGAGTGCCGCCGGTGCTGTCGTTGAAGATCACCGCGCCGTGTCCGTACTGCACTCCGACGCTCATGCAGACCCGGTACGTGTGAGCTTGCACGATGCGGGTGGTGGCCTTGGAGGCGTTGGCCTGCCCGATCAGTTCGCCCATTGCAGCTGATTTGAGGGTGGCTAGCAGGATGCTGCCCTGCTTGTCGGCGAGGCCGACGAGGGTGTCGATCTCGGGCACGGTGATGATGGCGCGGGTAATCCGTTCGGCGTCCTCGGTTTCCTTGGCTGGTGGCCTGAAGGTTTCAGCGATGCCCTCACCTGATCCGATCGGCCGCTCGACGATGTCAGCAGGCCATGCCTCGCGGGCCACCTTGTCGCTGATACCTTTGCCGCCACCGGATGCGCTGACGAACGCACACATGAGATTCAGTGATGCCCGGCCGCCGATGATGCCGGGCAGTTGCACGGTCGGCTCAGTGGTCGCGGCCACCCGCGCTAGGACCGCGCCGAACACTGCCCAGGGTGCGGCGTAGCGGGCACGCGCCCACTGGTAGACCCTCTTGAGTTGGTCGCTGTCGGACTCGAGGAAGAACTTCTTCGTCAGGTCGGGGTCGATCAAGATGCGGCCCTCCTCTGGGCGCTCTGGATGGTCTGCTGAATTTCGTGTGCGCCCAAGCCGATCTGGTGGCCGGCCGCTGCGAGCGCGGAGTAGACCGCGGCCGGCGCAGAGTCCGCCGCCGCTCGCGCCGCTGCCCAGAACAGGACGTGGTTCCGGTTACCGGGCCGCGCCTCCTGCACGGCGCGGACTAGGCCATCCCAGCGGTCACCAGATGCCGTCGAGAGCGCGTTGGGAGGCGTCCGCGCGGGTTGGACGATCAGTGCCGCCAGGTGGTCTGGCACCTGTGCGATCTCGGCATCACAGTGCAACCGGTACGGCTTCCCGGTGTCCGGGTGGATCGACCCGGGTGTGACGGTGTAGCCCTTCCCGCCGCACTTGATGTCGATACCGGGGGTGCCGTCGAGCTTTCCCCGCACCGGGTCGGACATCCTGAAATAGAAGTGCCACCCGCCACTACCGGTCTGCACGCATAACGTCCGATGCTCCGGGCGCAGCTTCAGAGCTGCGACAGTGCCACCGTGGCGAGGATCAACGTCGAGGCAGATCACGCCGACCTGGGTGGCGCCCCAGTTGCAGGTGGGGTGCTGCTGGGTCCATCGGGCGATCACGCCCGGATCGCGGGTGAAGTCGTGTACCCCGTGGTCGGTCAACGGGATCTTCCCGTCGAGCGGGCCAACGGAGAATCCGCGGTCGAGCATGATGTCCAAGTCAGTC